>NZ_JBQHRN010000002.1:0-146080 GCF_052066735.1 Clostridium sp. HCP1S3_C6 | reverse complement strand
TACGACTGTGGAGTATCATATCAAATGCAAGTAGTTTTTATAACAAAAGCAGATACATTGAAACAGTAAAATTCTTAAAATGTTTATATTTGATTACATTTTAAGTAGCAGAATGATATGGGTATAAGATTTATATATGGTAGAGCTGGAACTGGGAAAAGTATGTATTGTATAAATGACATAAAAAAAAGGTTACAAGAAGATCAAGACAATAAGCTTATTTATATTGTACCAGAGCAATATACGTTTCAAAGAGAAACATTACTTTTAAGAGAGGCTACAGAAAGTGCATTAATGAGAGCACAAGTTATAAGTTTTAAAAGAATGGCCTATAGAGTTTTTGAGGAATGTGGTGGAAGAGCTCATGATAGGCTTAAAGAATGTGGAAAAAATATGCTTCTTTATAGGGTAATTCAAGAGAGTAACGAAAATCTGGAGTATTTTAATAAAATTGCTAAAGAGCAAGGATTTATTGAAATATTATCTAAAACAATAACTGAATTTAAAAAGTATAATGTAACACCAGAACTTATAAATAGTACTTTAGATGAGTTAACTGAAAACAATGATCCTCATTTAAAACAAAAGATGCATGATTTATCATATATATATAATGAATTTAATAAGAGTATTTTTAATAATTCAGTAGATTCAGATGATGAGTTAACTATTTTAAAGGAAAAACTAGAAAAGTGCACAATATATGATAATGCTATTGTATGGTTTGATGAATTTACTACATTTACACCTCAACAGCTTGAAATAATAAGAGTATTAGCAAGTAAGTGCCAAGAGGTTAATATAACTTTATGCATGGATGAATTAGGAAAGAAAAAAAGTGATGTTACTGATGTGTTTAATGTAATAAGCAAAACTGAACAGATGATTTTAAATATTATGCAGGAAGATAATATTAAATATTTAAAACCAGTAGATTTAAATAATAATAAAAATAATAGATTTAAAAATAGCAATGAACTTTCACATTTAGAGAAATTTTTTTATGCTTATCCATTTGAACAATATACAAGAAATATAGAAAATATAAGGCTTTATAAAGCTAATAATATTTATGATGAAATGGAAGCTGTTGCAAAAGAAATTATAAGGCTTATACAAAAAGAAAAATATAGATATAAAGATATTTCTGTTGTATGCAGAAACATTGAAAATTATGACAAGGTAGCTGCAGCAGTTTTTAATGAGTATCATATACCATATTTTTTAGATAAGAAGATAGATTTATTAAATAATCCAATAGTTGTACTTATATTATCATCATTAGAAATTTATTTGAAAAAATGGTCTTATGAAAGTGTATTTAAGTATTTAAAAAGTGGATTAACTAATATAACTATAGATGAAATAGATGTTCTTGAAAATTTTGTACTTGCAAATGGGGTAAAAAATTATAAATGGACTGGAGATTTATCATATATTTCAGATGATAACAAAGAAATAATAGATATAATGGAAAAGGTAAGAACTCCATTAATAAATCTTCACAATAAAATAAACAGTAATTATCAAGTTAAAAATATTTGCAAGTGTATATATGAATTTTTGGTTGAACTTGATGTATTTAATAAGATAGACAATAGAATTAAATATTTTGAGGAAAATAACTTAGAGGATAAGGTAAAAGAATATAGCCAAATAGCAAAAATTGTTTTAGATATATTAGATCAGGCTGTTTCTGCTATTGGCGATAAAAATACAGAAATTTATGAATTTTATAAAATACTAAATTCTGGATTTGAGGCTCAGGAAATTGGAGTTATACCAGTATCACTAGATCAGGTAAATATAGGTGATATTGCAAGAATTAAGGGCAGAGATGTTAAGGCATTATTTATAATAGGAGTAAATGATGGAATACTTCCATCAGCAAGTAGAGACGAAGGTATATTATCAGACAAAGATAGAGATATATTAAAACTAAAAGGAATAACATTATCATCTACTACAAAAGCAAAAGTTTTTGAAGAGCAATTTATGGTGTATACTGCTCTTACTTTATCAAGCAAATTTTTAATGATTTCATATCCTATGGCAGATTTTGAGGGTAAATCATTAAGACCTTCAATTGTAATACCAAAAATAAAAAAAATATTTCCTAAATTGAAGGAAGAAAGTTCTATATACAATTTAAGAGAAAAGAATGATAAATACTTTAAAATTTCATCTCCATTGCCTACATTTAATGAGCTTATACTTGCCCTTAGAAAAGCTTGCGAAAATGAAGAGGTGGAGGAATATTGGAATGAAGTATTTAAGTGGTTTAAAGAAAATGATAAATTTAAAAATAAATCTGTGCATATACTAGATGGGTTTAGTTATAATAATACTTCTAATAATATTTCCAAGGAAATAATAAAAAAATTATATAGCAATGACAATAATAAATTGTTATTTAGTATATCGAGATTAGAAAGGTATGCAGAATGTCCATTTGCATATTTTATTCAATATGGACTTAAAGCTAAGGATAGAAAGATATATGAATTTTCTGCACCAGATTTAGGATCCTTTATGCATGAAATATTAGATGATTTTACTAAGTATGTAAAATATAAAAATATATTATGGAGCAATTTAGATAAAGATAAGTGTAAGAAAATAGTTGATTCTTTAGTAAATGAAAAACTTAATAATTCTTCAAATTCAATACTTAATAGCAATAAAAGGTATAAATATTTTACAACTAGATTTAAAAGGGTTATAACAAAATCTGTTTCAATAATATCTGAACAAATGAAAAAAGGACAGTTTGAAATATATAGTAATGAATTTAATTTTGGAAGTTACAAAAACAGTTCACCAATAAGACTTAGTTTACCAACAGGTGAAGATGTATATCTTACAGGAAGAATAGATAGAATAGATAAGCTTGATATAAGTGGGAATACCTATATTAGAATAGTAGATTATAAAACAGGTATGAAAGAATTTAATTTAAATGAATTATATTATGGGTTACAAATACAGTTACTTGTTTATTTAGATGCAATACTTAAAAATTCTCAGGCCATTTTTGAAAAGCAAGCTATGCCAGGTGCAATTTTGTATTTTAGGATTGATGATCCTATAGTAAAAAGCACAATAGAGCTTAGTGATGAGGAAATAAATAAAGAAGTAATGAAAAGATTGAAAATGAATGGTCTTTTATTAAAGGATGTAAATATTGTAAAGTCTATGGATAATGATATGACTACATATTCATTAATTATTCCAGCTACATTAAAAAAAGATGGTACATTTTCACAAACAAGTTCAGTAGTTACAGAGGAACAATTTGATCTATTAAGAGAATATGTAAATGACAAAATGGTAGAATTATGTACAGATATGCTAAGTGGCAAAATAAAAATTGAACCATGCAAATCTATTAAAGGTTCCCATTGTGAATATTGTGATTATTCAGCTATTTGCCAATTTGATACTAGTATAAAAAATAATAAATATAAAATTATAGCTAATAGAAAAGATAAAGAAGTATGGGAAAAAATAAAAGAAGATGTAGAAGGAGGAGTAAATTTATAATGGGAAAAACAATGTGGACAGGTGAACAGTTAAAAGCTATAGAAACTAGAAATTGTAATCTTCTTATTGCAGCAGCTGCAGGATCAGGAAAAACTGCTGTTCTTGTTGAAAGAATTATTAGAATAATAACTGATACAAAAAATCCAGTTGATATAGATAAGCTTCTTGTTGTAACATTTACAAGTGCAGCAGCTGCTGAAATGAGGGAAAGAATAGCAGCTGCTATAACAAAAGCATTAGAAAAAAATCCAAATTCCAAGAATCTTCAAAAGCAGCTTACATTATTAAGCAGAGCTAATATTACTACCATGCATTCTTTTTGTCTTGATGTTATAAAAAATAATTTTAATGTAATTGATTTAGATCCTGCATTTAGAATATTAAATGATACGGAGTCAGTTCTTTTAAAAGATGAAATTCTAGAAGAGATTTTTGATGAAAAATATGAAAATGAAAATAAGGAATTTATGAATTTAGTAGAAGCTTATTGTTCATCTAAAAATGATGATAAATTAAAAAATATTATATTGGATCTTCATAGATTTTCCATGAGTGGCCCATGGCCAGAAAAGTGGCTTAGGGAAAAGAGTGAAGAATTTAATATAAATACATTAGATGAATTAAATAGTAGTAAGTGGGTACAAATTTTAAAAGAAAATATAAAAATTGAATTAGAAGGTCTTATAAGTATGGAATGTAAGGCTAGAGAATTATGCATTAACACTGCTGGACTTGAAGCTTATGTTGAAAATTTTGATAGTGATATTGAACTTATAAAACATATTTATGATTCTGCTTGTGGAAGTATAGAAAACTTAGATTTTAATGTATCATTTACTACATTAAAAAGAGTAAAAAAAGGTGAAGTAGAAGATATAAATATTCAAGATAGAGTAAAGGGAATTAGAGATGACGTTAAAAAGAAACTAAAAAAATTAAATGAAGAAACTTTTGCTAAATCACCTAAGGATATGCTTTCTGATATACAAAAGGTTTATCCTTATATGAAGACCTTATGTAATGTGGTAATAGAATTTGAAGAAAGATTTTCTGCTAGCAAGAGGGAAAAGGGAGCACTTGATTTTAATGATTTAGAACATTTATGCTTAAAAATATTAACAAATGAAGATTCAAATGTAGCAGAGGAATTTAAACAAAATTTTTATGAGGTTTTGGTAGATGAATATCAGGATTCAAATAGTGTTCAAGAAGCAATAATTGATTTGGTATCTAGAAAGAATACTAATGATCCTAATGTATTTATGGTAGGAGATGTTAAGCAGAGTATATATAGGTTTAGACAGGCAAAACCAGAATTATTTTTACAAAAGTATGATACTTATTCAAAGGATAAAGGAAAAAATATAAAAATACAACTTTATAAAAATTTCAGAAGTAGAAAAAATATTATTGATGGTGTTAATTATATTTTTAAAGAGCTTATGTCTAGTACCGTTGGTGAACTTGAATATACTGATGAAGAAGCATTAAATTTAGGTGCTTCTTATGAAGATTTTGATAATAATGAAGGTTATACTGCAAAAAATATTGAAGTTAATATATTAGATAAGTCTAAAGAAGAAGAACAAGAGGCTTTAGACAATATAAAAGAACTAGCTGAAGAAGAGGATATTTCAGCTATTAATTTAGAAGCTAGAATTGTTTGCAGAAAAATAAAAGAGCTTATGGATGGAAAAGACGGTAAAAAATATAAAGTCTTTGATAAGGAAACAGGACAATATAGGAATGTTCAGTATAAGGATATTGTAATACTTTTAAGAGCAACAAAGAATTGGGCAGAGATATTTTTAGAAGAAATTGGGCAAGAAGGTATTCCTATATATGCTGATACTTCAACAGGGTATTTTGAATCTATAGAAATAAGAACTATGATGTCAATGTTAAAAGTTATAGACAATCCTATGCAGGATGTTGCATTAATAGCACTTTTAAAATCTCCTATAATGAATTTTTCAGTAGAGGAATTATCAAAAATCAGATTAAGAAATAAAGAAAATTATATATTTACTAATATAAAGGAAATTGCTTATGATGAAAATTTAGAAAATAATTTAATAAGACAAAAATGTATTAGGTTTATAGATAAACTAGACAAATGGAGAATGGAAAGTATTTATACACCTATTGATGAATTTATATGGAAACTTTATAGTGAAACAGGGTATTATGGATATGTTGGTGGTATGCCTAATGGTATTTTAAGGCAAGCAAATTTAAAAATGTTATTTCAAAGGGCGAAACAGTATGAACAAACAAGTTTTAAAGGACTATTTAATTTTATAAATTTTATAAATAAGCTTAGAAAATCATCTGGTGATATGGGAAGTGCAAAAATATTAGGAGAAAATGAAAATGTAGTAAGAATAATGAGTATACATAAGAGTAAGGGGTTAGAATTTCCTGTGGTTTTTTTATGTGGTACTGGTAAACAATTTAATTTATTAGATTTAAATAATAATATACTTTATCATGAAGATTTAGGGCTTGGACCAGATTATGTGGATATAGAAAAAAGAGTAAGTTATACAACATTACCTAAGGAAGCAATAAAATATAAAATGAAAATTGAAACATTATCAGAGGAAATGAGAATTTTATATGTTGCTTTTACAAGGGCTAAGGAAAAGCTTATTATTACAGGAGCTACTAATGATTTAGAAAAACTTATAAATAAATCTGTTAGTGCAGCAGCATTAGATGAAAGTGTAATTTTATCATCAGAGGTTCTTAAGGGAAAATCATATTTAGATTGGATTACAATGGCTTTATGTAAACATGTGGATGGACAATATTTAAGAGATATTGTAGGAATTTCACCTTCAGATATTCACATAAAAGATGATTTATCCACATGGAAAATAAAAAAATGGATAAAATCAGATTTACTTGTGGATAATATTTCGGAGTCTGTGGATGAAAATGAAAAGTTAAAAGAAATTCAATCTAAAAATATAAACTTTATTAGCAAGGAAATAGCAAATAGACTTGACTATAAATATGATTATGAAGAATCAACAAAAATGAAAAGCAATTTTTCAGTTTCAGATTTGAAAAAGAAAAATTACGAAGAAAATGAAATTCATAATGAAATTTTAAAAGATTACAAAATACAAGAAGCCAAAAAGGATAATCCAGTTCCTAAGTTTTTAAAAAAAGAAGATGGGCTTACATCTTCAGAAAAAGGAACTGCAATGCATTTTGCTATGCAAAAAATAAATTTGAATAAAGTTAATTCTATAGAAGAAATAGAATACCAAGTAAAGGAATTATTAAATAATGAACTTATAAGTGTGGAAGAATATAAAGCAATAAATTGTAATAAGATATATAAGTTTTTTGAAAGTAATCTTGGAAAAAGAATGCTTAAATCACAAAAGGTATATAAAGAATTTCCGTTTTATACTGAAATACCTTTAAGTGAAGTATTAGGTAAAATAGATGAAAAAATAGCTAATGAAAAAGTAAGACTTCAAGGAATTATAGATTGCTTTTTTTATGAAAATAATGAAATAATTTTATTAGATTATAAAACTGATTATGTTAAAAATGGTTGTATAGATGATATAGTAAATAGATATAAAATTCAATTAAAATACTATAAAGAAGCGCTAGAAAAAATATCAAATGTAAGAATAAAGGAAATTTATCTATATTTATTTAATGTAGATAAAGAAATTAAGGTTCAAATTTAAAAAAAAATGAGAATAAATTATTACTATTGTGTAAACTTGTGGAGAAATGCAGAATTAATGGGTAAAATGTTGTATTATATTAATATGATTGTTTATATTTATAGTAAACATAGTAAGTAATGCAATAAAGGGAGTGAGAGTAATATGAATATTACTAAAATACCACCTTCAGAACTTGAAGTAATGAAAATAATTTGGAATTCAGATGAAGCTGTATCATCAAGAGATGCAATAGAAGCTTTAGAGATAATTAAAGGGTGGAAGAGAACAACAGTATTAACTTTACTTTCAAGATTAGTTCAAAAAGGATTTTTAAGTGCTGAAAAAATAAAAAGGTACACTTATTATACTTATATGATAAGTAAAGAGGAGTATTTAAAATTTGAAACAGAATTATTTTTTAAGAATATTCATGAAAATTCTTTAAAAAGTTTAGTGACCACTTTAGATAGTTGTAATATATTACACAAAAAAGATATAAATATTTAAATAGATATATTTAATGGGAGCATAGCTCCATGATTAATTTTAATCATGGAGCTATGCTTTTTTTATAAGTATTTTTCTTTTATTTTACATATAATTAACTTTAAATATAACCTTAATTTAACACTTCAATGCAATACTTTTAGTATCAAGTGTATAGGAGGAAAAAATTGATTTACGGAATAATTGATATAGGATCAAATACCATTAGGCTGTTCTTATACAAAATGGTAATAAGAATTTAATGGGTATAGTTCCAATTCCCGGTTATATACCAAGGGTCATTTATATACCAGGAAAAGAATTAGAGTATGTATTAGTTGAAAAATTAATATTAGAATATGCAGATATGATTTTTAATGATGGAATTGTAGATAAGGCAATAGTAAGAGTTACTAGAAATGCAAAACTTATAGATTATTTAACAACAGCAGCTGAAAATGGTAAAGAAGTTACTGTATTGATGGAACTTAGAGCAAGGTTTGATGAACAAAATAATATTGACTGGTCAGAAACATTAGAGGAAGCTGGCTGCAATGTTATTTATGGATTTGAAAACTTTAAGGTACATTCTAAAATTTGCCTTATTACAAGGAAAGATGGTAGTGATATACAATATATAACTCAAGTTGGAACTGGAAATTATAATGAAAAAACAGCAAAGCTTTATACTGATTTAAGTCTAATGACTTCTAATCATGAAATTGGAATTGATGCAAGCAAATTTTTTAAAAATATGTCTACGGGAAAAGTTGATGGAAATTATGATAAATTACTTGTAGCACCTGTAAATATGAAAAAAAGAATATTAAAGTTTATAGATGAGGAAATAGCAAAGGGATCAGATGGAAGAATAATATTAAAAATGAATTCACTTACTGACAGAAAATTAATGGACAAATTAAAAGAAGCTTCTTGTGCTGGAGTCAAAATTAATATGATAATAAGAGGAATATGTTGTCTTGTACCAGGAATAAAAAATAAAACAGAAAATATTGAGGTACATAGTATAGTTGGACGATTCTTAGAACATTCAAGAGTATATTGCTTTGGATATGGAGATAATATGAAGATGTATATAGCTTCAGCAGATTATATGACAAGAAACATGGACAAGCGAGTGGAAGTTGGATGTCCTATATATGATGAAAAAATAAAAGAAAGAATTTTAGAGATGCTTTATAAAATGCTTAATGATAATGTAAAGGGAAGAATTATTCAAAGCAATGGTGAATATAGAAAAATAAAACAACAAGATAATGAAGTATTGAGGGAAGATAATATTGAAGTAATTGAAAAAAATATAAATTCTCAAAAATGCTTTATTGAAGAAGCTTTAAAAAATGCTAAATTACAAGCAAAAAATGAAGAAAAGTTAAAAAAAGAAGATAATAAAAAGGTGGCATTGCCACCTTTTTATCACAATTAAAGAATAGGCTTACAAATTATTTCATCAATTTTGGTATCTAAGATTTTACCTGCATGGGAAGCTCTAAGAATAATAGCTGTATCAACGCCATGAGCAGTACCGCCTACAGCTATAATAGGTTCCATATATGGTGCAAGACCGGAATCTACCGCCATAGTTGCTATTTCTACGCAAACTTTAGTACCTTGCCCAAACATTCTTAATGTATTAGCCATTATTTCAATTGGATATACTCCACCTAATTTTGATGATAATCCTCTTTCGGCTCCACTTAGAACATGAGTTGTTGTAAGAACTTTAAAACCTTTATTTGTAAGGTTTTGTCTAGTTTCATCACTCATTTCATTTTTACCCTCTATTGGATATCCATAAGCATGTGCCACACAAACAATATTTAAATCATGAACATTTTTAAAATATTCCATTGTATATCCTGTACTTGATGATACTACAATAGTTTTTATATTTCTCTCACGTGCAGTTTTAATTGCAAGTTCAACAGTATCCTTTGTGTTTTCTTTACCACATTTTTTAAAATACATAAAATCACCTCATAATAATTATTATATATATTTTTATAATAATACAAATTTATTACAAGGTCTATTATCCTTTATTTATTAGAACTTTACTTCCAGCTGGAATATTATCATAAAGCCATTTAGAATCAGCTTCAGAAAGTCTTATACAACCATGAGAAGCAGGTGTTCCCAGGGTATAATCTAAAATATTTTTTTTATCTTTATCATAAGGTACAGAATGGAATAAATAATTTCCATCAAACTGTAACCAATACTTTCCGCCTTGATTATATTTTTCAGAGAAAAACCAATCACCTCGTTGTTGGATTTTATATGAACCTTCAGGGGTTTTTTTATCTTCTATTCCCGTTGAACATATTAAAGTCTTTATAAGCTTCCAATTGTTAATATATCCACTATAAACATAAGTTTTTTGAGTTGTAAGGTCAACATGTAATAAATAATTGCTATCACTATCTAATGAAAGATTATTAATTGTTAAAGGATTAATAGAGTTTACTATAGATGATGATACTTTTTTATCTTCTTCATTATTACTTTCTTGTTTGCTATTTATACTGTCTATATAATTTTGGGCCATTTCATATTTTGGTGATGATTGTGTAATAGAATCAAAAATATAATGTGCTTCATTAAATTTTCCTTCATCATATAAATTTATTGCTAGATTATATGTGCTATTGCAACATTCATTAAAGTTGCTAAGTAATGAATTATATTTATATATAATATAAAATAGCAAGCTAATACAAATTATAGTAAAAGCAAGCAAATAATTTTTTGATTTTAATTTGTTTTTTTTTGTAAAAATAAAATTTTGTTTAGAAAATAACAAAAAAAGAACCTCCTTATTTAAAGTGTCATTAAATATCATTGACAATAAGTTAAATTTTAAACATAGTATATAAAACAATTTTTATTTGATAATAGTATGTAAGTTAAGTACAATTAAATAGAACAAATAAAAAATGGAGCAAAATTATGAATATTAAAAAATATATATTTCCTATAAATAATGGAGTTTTATACATGATAAAATATGCATTTTTATTATGTACTATTTGTGGGCTACTAATTGGAATAGAAAATTATAATGGTATAAATAAGAGTATAAATGGTTTTGGAAATTTATTAAGAAGTGATGATTTTCAATTTGAAATATCTAATAATAAGTTGAATTTTAATAATAGTGAATATTATGGCGTAGTAAATGGAATACAATATTATATAAATGATAATTACAATCTTGCTGAAGCTAATGAAATAAAAGATATAAAAATATCAAGCACAAATTATATACTATTTTTAAGAGATGGAATACAATGCAATGCTGGTATAATTGGAATGAATGATCATTTAGATAGTCAAAAGTATTATAATGAATTGCCAGAAGAATACTTAAATAATGAAAATTTGTTAAAGAAGATACCATTTATAAAATCTGCTTTAGCAGTATTAATCATTATAGAATCAATTCTCTTTAGTTTTTTTGAATTTTTATCACAAGTATTTTTTATGTCACTAATTATTTATTTTATTGATAAAATTTTTACTCATAAAAATACTAAAATTGTGCATGATTATAAAACCATATTTAAATTAACTTTATATTCAGCATTTTTTCCTAAAATATTTATTACTATAATAAAATTTATGGTATTATCAATAGAAATTACTCCGATTATGTTGTTTACATTTATTATTTATAATTTATTAATTTATAATAATAAATTACAAAAATTACCAATTACCTATTGCAAATAGAAAAATCTTATGATACCATTAAAAAGACGATTGAAATAAATGGAAAATGTGTAAAAGGATTGATAAATAAAAAATGCAATTAGATAATCTAAGTAAAGAAGAATTGATACTAATGATTAAAAAATTAGAAAAAAGAATGGAACTTCAAGAAAAGTTTTTATTAAATGTATCCCATGATTTGAGAAGTCCTATAAATACAATATTAAGCATATTACAAAGTTTAAAATACATTGATAATGATAAATATGCAGATGATAAGATAAATGAATATAGAGCTATGATAAAACGTAACAGTTACAAAATGATGAAACTTGTCGACAATTTAATAGATACTACTAAAATTGAGGAGAAGTATTACAATTTAAATAAGCAAGCTATAGATGTGGTATCTTTAATTGAAAATACTATTTTGTCTATGGATAAATATGCAAAACAAAAATCAATAGAATTAATTTTTGATACTAATGAAGAAGAAGCAATTGTATTATTGGATCCAGAAGCTATTGACAGGATTATTGTTAATTTAGTATCAAATGCTATAAAATTTTCACCAAAGGATAGTACTGTTATGATAAATTTATATATAGATGAAAATAATATAAAGATAGTTGTAAAAGATAATGGTCCAGGAATAGCAGAAGAAGATCAAAAAGCAATATTTAATAGATTTATGCAATCTCAAAAGAATAAGGAAAGTTCTAATGAGGGAAGTGGCATAGGACTTGATTTAGTTAGTAATCTTGTTAAGCTTCATAATGGTAATATTACTTTAAATAGTACCGTTGGAGTAGGTTCAGAATTTATTATAAGTATACCTAGAATTTCAGCATCAGTTAGTCAAAAATCTTATAAAGCATTAAGTTATGATAAGGTTCAGCAACTTGAAATTGAATTTTCAGATATATATTTATAGCATTTCTTTAATTATTAAAACTTGATATATTTAGTTTTGTGTGTTAATATATTTTTGTTAATAATTGTGGGGCGTTAGTTAAACGGATATAACTTACCGCTACGGACGGTACATTATGGGTTCGATTCCTATACGCCCTGCCATTGCTCTCCTAGACGAACAACTTGGTCGTTTATGGAGAGTTTTATTTCTTTAACCTTTCTAATTTTAAAGTCATTTGATATATATAATGTGATATCTTCCACAATTAATGATATAAGTCTGTTTTTTTCTTCCATGTTTAATTTTGAATTATGAAAGATTGTACTGAAATTATTTAAGATATTATATATGTCCTCAATAACATCGTTTTTTGATGTTATATTTTTTTGCTCAGAAACTTTCTTATCAAGTAATTCACTTTGTTTTTTCAGTTCTTTGTTTTTTTCTGTTATAAAATTATCAAAGTTATCAGTTGTTATTTTATCATCTAATTTTAATTGAATTGTTTTATTTAAATCTCTTTTTATAGTTGCAATATTTTTAGTAATAGTTTTTATAGCTGATTCAAGATTTTCTTTTTCATCTTTTGAGTTATAATTTTTAATTGCATCAGCAAAATTGCCATCAACAAGAGCTTTTCCTATTTCATCTAAGATTAGTTTTTCAACATCATCTTTTTTTAGTGTATATCTTTTATGTGATTTATTTTTACAAGCATAATATTCGTGTATTTTTCCATTTTTACTGGTGCCACTGTCAGCCGTTAATTTTTTACCACAGAAAGGACAAGTTATAAGACCTGAAAGCAGATATTTTCCATTTTGTCTTATTGTTTTATGTTTATTAAGTTTTAGCTTTTCTTGTGTTTGTGAAAAAATTATATTATTAATAATTTGCCATTCTGGTATGTATGAAGTAATTACTTTTTCTGTATCTTCATTTTTTTTATTCCAAATAAAATTACCTACATATATTTCATTAGATAATATGTATGAAAGTGTGCTTTTTGTTATTGGGTTTCCTTTAGCATTTACAACATTTAGTGTATTTAAATCAGTAAGAATTTGAGTTAATGATTTATTTTTGTTTTTTCTTGATTTTTTATTTTTAGATAAAATATATAAAAGCATAAAGGTAATTATTATAAAAAGGAGTTATTGTTTAGTTATTAGGTAAACTTTTTATAAGTTTATTATAATTAGTTATATTTGAATATAATTAATAAAATATAGAACAAATATAAGTTTGTTTTTTTTAGAAGATAAATATATCTTTTTAATCTCGACAAAGCTATCTTGGCGAAGATAGCGGAGAGCTTTTAGGTCGATATTTATATCGATTTTGGATTCAAGAAAACGCATTTTTTATTTATTACCAATATCTTATGTCCCCATTAAGTGGACGACATAAGGAGTACACTTAATGGGGCACATTTATATAAAAATATATTTACATAAAAACGTTATAACTCGTTTTGTTATTACATAAATGCAGTTAATCGGCCTGACCTACGGACAGTTATTATCCAATTAATTGAAAATATCTATTTAAATAAAAAATTATTCTGAAAAAAGAACTATTCCCCTTTGGTTTAAATTATTTAGATATAAAGAAGATGGAATAAAGACTTTGTTCATGTAAAAGAAGGTCTTACATTTTTACATAAAATATTAACACAATATAAGTTTGATGTTACTATCCTTGCAGATAGAGGATTTAAAAGTGTTGATTTATTTAAATTTATAGATGAAACTCTTAACTGGAAATATTGTATCAGATGTACTAAAGATCTTGGAATATCTATTGATGATAAAAGTAAAATAAAGAAACTAGATGACATAATTCCAGCAAAGAGGTCTACAAAATATTTTTATAATGTTAAGCTAACAGCTCAAGAATATGTTTGCAATATGGCTGTATGTAAAGCTCAAGATGCTGTATTTTTGTGTTTGTATAGCATATTCTTACATTATTTCACTTGGTATTTCTTGTGGCAAAGATAAAAAGAATAAATTATTAGGTGCAGTGAAGAGTATTAATAAGAAAAAATAAGAAATTAGAAGAATTTAGAGAATTATCAAAAGATGAGCAAATCGCTAAAGCAAATTTAGAATTAAAAAAAATAGAAGAACCTACATTTAAAAAACTAGGTAGAAAATTAGGTTTTAGTAACACAACAGAGTTTTTTAGAAATTATAAAATTAATGTAAATCAGAAAACATTGGAACCTAAGATAATTAGGAAAGTTACAAAAATAAATAACTTAACACGAGAGGTTACAGATATAACACAAGAGGATATAAAAACATTAAAAGAGATGATAGTTGATTATAAAAGAAGAAAAGAAGTATCAAATAGTGATATAAATGATGATGAAATAATTATAAGGAGTATTAGAGTATCTAAAAATATAATGAAAAGTTTTATAGATTATTGTGATTATTTAGGATTAAAGCAGACACAAGCAATTAATAGAGCATTAAAGGATTTTATTAATAAATAATAAAGTGTTTTCTTTATAAAAAGGACTTTTAGGGTCCTTTTATTATTTTGTAAAAAAAGTTTGATTTTTGACATTTGTTTCAGCTACAAAAATTTATCGGAAATTTTTGTGAAAAAGGAGGAAATAATATGTCAATTCAAATTTGGAATGAGGATGAAATAATAAGTATAGCAAATAAACATTTGAATTTTTTAGCTTTTTTATATCCATTTTTAAAGGAAAGTAGTTATCACAGAGAAGTTGTTGAAATAAGACCAATTGGTCGAGATAAAGAAAAAGCACCTTATATTGAAAGCTTTAATGTATTCAGAATTGATGAAGATACTGTTAGTAGATATATTAAATTTTTAGAAAAAATAAATGGGAAACCTTATTGTTTGTATTATTCTAGTCATTGCTTTGATAATATATCTATAAAAGATTTTCATCAGATTAAAGAAAAATTTGATGAATTGGGGATAAGCACTTTAGATATATTTAGTGGACATGGGGTGCAGTCATTGATTGTCTTGAACGAACTTTGTTTTGATACGACTTTGCTGAAAAGATGGACAACATTACTACTAAGAAAAGGTATTAAAACTGATGGAGCTTTAATTGATGCTGCAAGAGTTTTAAGAATGCCAAATTCTTTTAATTATAAGGCTTTTGATAAAAGCTCTAAATATTTTGTGTACGGGAAGGAACCTGAAGGAATATTTACGTCTATAATTAATAAGCCTTGTTATAAGTATCCTGTTGAATTTGTTTTTAAGAAAATTATGGAATTGCCAGATGTTTTATATCCATTAAAGGATGAAGATATAAAAATGTTAAACAAGAAACAAATAGATTGTTAAGGTATGACATGAAGGCTAAGTTTGGTAAATATGATGATGAACTAGCACATAAATTTGGTTATTTAGATTTCAAATTGGAAAGAAAAAACAAAATTAAAATACAAAAGCAAATAACTAATAATGTTAGAGATATTAGTGATACAGCATTTAAAATTTATTTAGCTCTGATGAATTATAAAAGCCTTAATCCTAAAATTACAAATTTTACAGCAGAAAATATATGTGAAATAGCTAGCATATCATCAAGGACATTCTACAGGAATATATTAGATTTAGTTACTAATGGTATATTCATAAAAAAAGCAAAGATAGATAAGAAAAAACGTGAAAAATATTCGTATTATATTAATCCGTATATAAGTGATTATGGAGGATTTACATTGTTAGAAAGGGCAACAATAAAGATAATGTTACAAGAGCTAAATGACCCTGAAATTAAATTATATACTGTGATGTGCAGTATGTTATATAAGAAAAGTAATGTCTGGGCGGGTCAAAATTTCATACGGTATTTTTTATAGAAAATAAGAAAAATAAACCTTAATTTCTTAAAAGTGTCAAAAAATCATACTAATAATAAGACAGAGCAGAAGCGAAGCGAAGCGGGGGTATTATATTTATAAAGAATATTAAAGAATATTTCTAACAACATTTTAATTTAATACAATTAATTATTGTTTTTTTGTTATTTTATTATTTTATTGACAACATATTGAAAGTATGATAATCTGTTTCAGAAAAGTAAAGAATTAAGAAGGAATTAAAATGAAAAAAAGGTTTTTTAAACTATTTACATGTGGCATAGCTATTTGTAGCTTATTTGGAGGAGTAATTGCATCAGCTGGAACATTATCTAGATATGGTAATCAAGTTAGCGGAAATTATGCATATTCATATACTAAAGCAAATGGAAGTTGGGCATCAACTGCAATGTATAGAAGTACATGGGGGTCAAATGGTTATTCATGGACAAGCAGATTTGGATATGCATATGGAGGTAATGGATATGCTCAAACTCCAACTCAATATGCAGGTTTTATGTCAACTCCAATTTATTCAACACATTCATGTGATTCTTATACTGCTAGTAAGTCATTTTAATAATTAAAAACAAAGTAGTATATTGTTAGTACAATATACTACTTTATTTTAGAAATCAGATTTATAAAAGTAATTGATTGGAGGGTATTATGAAAAACAGAAAGCTGATAAAATTAATTAAAAAGTATAATATATTATTTGTTATTTTTTTTGTTATAGCTGTTGTAATGTTAATAACATTAAATAATGTATTATCAGTTTTTGATTACATTAATAATACATATTCAGTATATTCTAAATATGCTGTGCAAATAGGTGTAACAATGGATTTGAAAGATATTAGTTTAGAAGAGTTTTTGGAATATTTCTCTAGAAAGGATAAATGTATTGTTATTGGTGAAATTCATCAGCAATTTAATGATAAATTTTCAGTAAGTGGTTTGTATAAAGGTAATAATTGCAAAAATAAATTTCCATTGCTTTCAGGAAGAGAATTTAGTAGTGAAAACTATAAAAATAGAGATAAAGTTGTTATATTAAAGGATTATGTTTATAATAGCTTAATATCAGATAATTTGATTGAAGAAAAGTATGGAAATGAGTATATAAAGTATAATGGAGAATTATATGAAATAACTGGAATTATAGATAGCCAAAAAGCACAAGAAGGTAAAGATATATATTTGAATTTTTATTCATTATCAGAAGAAAATGCTGGTATTTCCGAATACCGATATATATATGATAATGGAAATGATACTAGACAGGATATAAAAGAATTAAGTTCTTTATCAAGAGAAACTAAATTTTCAATAACAGACTTGCCAAGAGGAATTGCAGCAGTTAAGGATTCTTTAAATATAAATAAAACTTATTTATTAGCTATAACTTTATTAATGGTAGTTTGCATAATAACAGCTATTAATATAAGTGGTTATTGGTTTAACAGAGAAAGAAAAGAATTGGGGATTAGAAAGTTATTAGGTGGAACTAATGTAAATTTAGTTAAAGTATTATTTTTTAGATATATTATAATTTCTGGTTTTTCTATTTTATTTGGATTTGTTGTATTTGAAGTAATTAAAAATATTCCTATTTTTAAACAAATTAGTTTAAGTAAAGCATCCATTATGTTTAATTTAATAAGTATACTGTTATTAGCAATAGTTTTATTTATATTTGTAATAATAGCTTTAATAAAACCTGTTATTGAGGTGAGCAAGATGGAAATAAATTCTGTAATAAAAGGAGAGGAGTAATGAAAAATATTATTTTTGCCTTAGACGAATTAATAAAGAAACCTTTATTTACTTTTCTTACAATAATTCAATTAGTTATATCTTTTGTACTTATATTCGTGGCAATTTCAAATAGTAATTCCATTAATGATAAATTGAACATAGTAGATGATATTTTTAAGGATAAAAATTATTATGTATTGGATGTTTCCGATATGTTGCCATTAGAAAATGTACAAATAGAAAAATTATACAAGTTTAATGAATATATAAAGAATAATGAAGACATAGAGTTATATTCAGTAAGCAATGATTCTGTTTTTATAGCAAAAGATAATTTGCCAATATCCTTTTTTAGTAATTTTGATAGCTTTATTTTAGAAAATAAACAATTTCAAAGGGTAGGATTAATATTTTTAAATGATAAATATTTAGATAATATGGGGATTAAATTATCTGAAGGAAGTTTTCATGAACAAAAATCAGAATATGAATCTGTTGTTTTGGGTGATGAGTATAAAGGATTATTTAATATTAATGATATAATACCTTATAATTATTCTGAAGTTAATGGAGAAAAAAAGATATTTTATTTTCAAGTAAAAGGATTTATTAAAAGAGATAGTATGCTTTGCATTGGTGGAGATGTAAATAATTTGATTAATACAAATAAATATATAATAGCTTTAGATAATGGAGATTGGATAAATAATCAATCTAATGATGAAATGGTTAAAAAAATACAAATCTTTAATTCTTTAAAGAATGGTTATTTTAATGTTAAGAATGATTTAGTATTAGAAAAAATAAATGAATATAGCAAGAATTTAGGACTTAATTATAAATTAAAAAGCCAGGGAGAACAATTTTCTAAGTCAAAAGAAGAACTTCAACCTATGATAACTTTAGTGAAAACATTATCAATCATTATTTTGTTTTTTACCAATGTATCTATAATAGTAGTAATATTAAATGCAATTATAGATAATACAAAACAATATGCAATAAATATGTTGGTGGGAGCAACTAAAAATGATATGGCAATGAGGGTGTTCTTTGAAATTGCAATGCTATTTTCAATTAGTTTAGGAGTAGCTATGGTTATTATTTATAAGTTTGTTAGTGATAATATTGCAATGATAGTAAATTTTAAAAATATTTTTGAATTAATTTTTGTAGCATATATTACATGTATTTTTATAAGTATTATTCCAATAATAAAATTAAAGGAATTATCAATTAATAATATGATAAAAGGTGGCAGTAATTTATGATAGAATTGAAGAATGTAATAAAAACTTATGGAAATGGTGAAGCAAAAGTTCATGCATTAAATAATATTAATATAAAAATAGAAAGAGGAGAATTTGTAGCTATTGTTGGTCCATCAGGTTCTGGAAAAAGTACATTACTTAATATATTAGGGGGAATAGATACACTAAGTAGTGGAACATATTATTTAAATTCTAAGGAGATAAGTAGTTTGTCAAGTAAAAATATGGCACATTTAAGAAATGATGAATTTGGATTTATATTGCAATACTTTGGACTTATTAATGATTATACTGTATATGAAAATGTAGCATTACCATTAAAATATAGTAAAAAGAAAATAAAAAATAAAAAAGAATTAGTGAGAGAAATGTTAAGAAAATTATCTATAGAAAATAAAGAAAATTCATATCCTACTGAACTTTCAGGTGGTCAATGTCAAAGAGTTGCAATAGCAAGAGCATTAATTAATAATCCTAATATAATTTTAGCTGATGAGCCAACTGGAGCATTAGATAAAAAAACCGGAATTCAAATAATGGAAATATTAAAACAACTAAATGAAGAAGGTAAAACAGTAATAATAGTAAGTCATGATGAAAATATTTATTCAAAATGTAATAGAATAATAAGGATTGAAGATGGTAATATAATTGATAATTAGGGGGTAATATGATGAAAAAGTATAAAAAAATTATAACATTATTAGGGGTAATGCTTATAATTAGCTTAGGAGTATACTTATTTATAAAAATAAATTCATTTACTAAGTACAATGATACTATAACTGTTTTAAAAAATGGTGATGAAATTACAAGGAATGTAGGAAATTATAGATATATTCATATTAAAATTAATGGAGGAAGCAAAGCTCTTCCAAGACAATACAAAATAATTAATCCTAAGAATGAAATTGTTAAAGAAGGAAATCTTGAAGGAGAAGCCGAATATGAAGGAAAATGTTTAAAGGGAGAATGGAGAATTGCATTTGATACAAATGAGGATATGCAAGTAGATAGTCAAATATGGTGTGGTAATTTAAAAAGTAAAGATAAAACTAATTAAAATCCTAAGCAAAGGCTTAGGATTTTAATTAGTTTTTATTGCTTATATTCATCTAAATCAATACCAACAAAATTTACAATATTATTTTCATCAAATTTAAATTCGTAAGCATAGCCAGAATAAGAAAATTCGATTTTATCAGAATATTCTTTTGGTTCTACATCAAATTTTGATGTTAATTGATCCTTAGTTAATCCAATTACATTTTCATCATTAATTTTTATCTCTGAAAAATTATGTTTAGATTCGTGAGTATCATCTGTATAAGCATAAAACCAAATATCAGATATAGTACATTCTTCTAAGTTTTTTTTACTTGATGATTTATTAATTAATGCAACTGAAGCAAAATCTTTATCATCTTTTTTTATTACAATACAAATAGATACAAATTTTTTTCCTTCAATTTCAGTTATAGGTGAAAATGCTTTTGAAAATTCGTAAGTATAGCCTTGATCTAAAACTTCTTTTAAGGTAGTTTCACCTGATATTATTGTTAGACCATCAGCATTAACTGTAAGTTTTTCAGAAGTATTAGTTGTGTTACAACCTAATAATAATAAAGATGACATTAAAGCACATAGTAATATTGACAAAAGTTTTTTCATGTGTATTCCCCCTAGTAAAGTAATTTATTTATATAATTTTCCAATTATATACTATTAAAAAAGTAGTTATAGATTATTAAAATATTTTGAATTATATTGTATGCCCTATAGTTTCACCAAAGGAAACCTTGCATTCAATTCCTTTAGAACTTTCTCTTAGTATATCTTCATCAATTTCTATTGTATCTTTTTTAAAGAAAAGAATTGTAGTAGAACCACCAAATTTAAAATAGCCCTTTTCATCACCCTTATAAACTTTAGAATTAGCATTATATGTTTGGATTATGCTGCCAACACATGTAGCACCAACTTCCACATGAATTATATCTCCAAAGTTTTCAGATTTAAATAAGGACCATTCTCTTTTATTTTGACAAAATAGCTTTGGAATTTTTTCTGTAGCTATAGGATTTACTGAATAATAAGAACCCTTTATAAAGTGATTTTCTAGTGGAGTTCCATTATCAATAAAGTGAAACCTATGATAGTCTGTAGGGCATAATCTTAATATAAGGCATGTTCCCTTATCATATTCTTTATATATAGGATTATAGCCTAAAAGTTCCTTTAGGCTATAAGTTAAGCCTTTAACTTGAACAACATTATTCATATCTATATTTGTATATGCAGTAAGCCTTCCATCACCTGGAGATATTAATATATTTTTATTTTTATCAAAAGGCCTTGCTTCCGGTATAAGTTTTCTTGCAAAAAAATCATTGAAAGATTCAAATTCATTTTGCTTTTTTATTGTAACATTCATATCTATATTAAAATCTTTAACAAAAGAATCTATTTTTTTTCTGCTGCTTTTTGTATCACAATACTTTCCATAAAGTTTTGAAAAAAGTTTCCTTTTAACAAATAATTCTGTTATTCCTTTTCCAATAGGAGATTCATAACACCAATTTAGGTATTTTTCACCTGCAACTTTTTCAATTTCATAAGATTTTTCTTTTCTATTATAGATTTTAATCATGAGATTACTCCTTAATATTAAATAATAATTTAAACAAATATAGTTTATCATAAAGTGACATTATTTGGATGTTTAAATAATGTCACTTTTTTTATCTATTTTTGAGATTCTTTAAAGTCTATGTATTCATCGAAACTCATAGCTCTATCAACTATAGAACCATCATCATGTATATCTATTATTCTATTTGCAATAGTTTGAACAAATTCATGGTCATGAGATGCAAATATAATATTACTATTAAAATCTTTTAAACCATTATTTACTGATGTTATTGACTCAAGATCTAAGTGGTTTGTAGGTTGATCAAGCATAAGAACATTAGCTGTAGAAAGCATCATTCTTGAAAGCATACATCTAACCTTTTCACCTCCAGATAAAACATCAGCTTCTTTTAAAGCTTCTTCTCCACTAAATAACATTCTTCCAAGGAAGCCTCTTATATAGCTTTCTGATTTTTCTTCTGAATATTGTCTAAGCCAATCAACTAAAGATAGTTTGCAGTTTTCAAAGAATTCTGTGTTATCTTTAGGAAAATAAGATGTAGTAATAGTGATACCCCATTTATACTCACCACTATCTGGTTCAAGTTCCCCATTTAATATTTTAAATAAAGTTGTAATTGCAATTTCATTACCAACTAATGCAATTTTATCATTTTTATTTATTCTAAAACTAATATTATCAAGAACTTTAACACCATCTATAGTTTTTGATAAATCTTTTACTTCTAAAATATCATTTCCAACTTCTCTTTCAGGCTTAAATCCTACAAATGGATATCTTCTGCTTGAAGGTTCAATGTCTTCTAAAGAAATTTTATCTAAAAGCTTCTTTCTAGATGTAGCTTGTTTTGATTTTGATGCGTTTGCACTAAATCTTGCAATAAAGTCTTGTAATTCTTTAATTTTTTCTTCTTTTTTCTTATTTTGATCCTTAGCCATTTGAAGTGCTAATTGACTTGATTGATACCAAAAATCGTAATTACCAACATACAATTTGATTTTACCAAAGTCTACATCTGCCATGTGAGTACATACTTTATTTAAAAAGTGTCTATCATGGGATACAACAATTACTGTACCTTCAAAATTAATTAAAAATTCTTCAAGCCAGTTTACTGCTTTTAAATCTAAGTGGTTAGTAGGTTCGTCTAGTACAAGAATTCCAGGGTTTCCAAAAAGGGCTTGAGCTAATAAAACCTTTATTTTTTCTGAACCTGTAAGTTCTGAAACTTTTTTATAGTGATCTTCTGTGCCAATTCCAAGACCCTGAAGTAAAGATGATGCTTCTGCTTCTGCTTCCCATCCGTTAAGGTCAGCAAATTCTGCTTCAAGCTCAGAAGCTTTTATTCCATCTTCATCTGTAAAGTCTTCTTTTGCATAAATAGCATCTTTTTCTTTCATTATAGTATAAAGTCTCTCATTTCCCATAATGACAGTTTCTAATACTTCAAAATCATCATATTTATAGTGATCTTGCTTTAAAACTGACATTCTAGTATTAGCATCAATTATTACTTCACCTGTGTTTGGTTCAACTTCGCCAGATAAAATTCTTAAAAATGTACTTTTACCAGCACCATTTGCACCAATAACGCCATAGCAGTTACCAGGTGTGAATTTTAAATTTACATCTTCAAATAGTTTACGCCCGCCGAATCTTAAGCTTACATTAGAAACAGTTATCAATAATATTCCCTCATTTCATACTTATTTTTGCTGTGCAATATTATATCATAAGATTACCCCAAATAGGAGATTTTTATTTATGAAATTGAAAATATTACATGTAATTTATGATAAAATTATTTATAAGAAAAAGATGTTTTGGAGGAAAATATTAATGGATGAAAAAACAAATGTAATGAGAATATTAGATAAAAAGAAAATTAAATATAATCATTATTGCTATACAAATACTGATGCAATTAGTGGTTTAGATGTTGCAACAGTATTAAATCAAAATCCTAGTCAGGTTTTTAAGACACTTGTAACAATTGGTAAGTCAAAAAAATATTATGTTTTTGTTATTCCTGTTGAGAAAGAGCTTAATTTAAAAAAAGCTGCAAAGTGTGTAGGAGAAAAATCTATAGAAATGATAAAGTCAAAAGAATTATTACCTATTACAGGATATATTCATGGAGGATGTTCTCCAATAGGTATGAAGAAAAATTTTACTACTACAATTAATAAATCTGCTGAAGATTTTGATACTATTATTTTTAGTGGTGGAAAAATAGGATATCAGGTAGAGGTTTCATTAGAGGATTTAAGTAAGGTAATAAGATTTCAATTAGAAGAAGTTGTTTAATATACTTCTTCTTTTCTTATATATAATTAAATTTTTGTAAAATATTTAAATAATTAAAGTATTGTCTTTTTTTGTTAATTAAATTAGATACAATAAGTTTATGAATTATATGTAAGGAGGAAACCTATGATAAGATATTTTAAAAAATTAATTGCAATAACTACTTTATCAACAATGTTATTTACTATGAGTTTTAATGGAACTACTAAAATAGTAAGGGCTGAGGAAATAAATAGTCAAGTGAGTAATAACTATTTAGAAGAATACATTAAAGTTATTGTTCAGTTAGAAGAATCACCAGCTATTGAGGAAGATAATGATGTATCAAATTATAGCTTTTTAGATAAAGAAAATGAAGAACAAGTAAAAAGTGAGCAAGAATCTGTTATAGATAAGGTAGAAAGGATAACAGGAACAAGTGTTAATAAGAAATTTGGGTATTTAATAAATGGATTTTCAATAAATGCAAAGAGAAAAGATATAGACAAAATAAAAGAAATTCAAGGAGTAAAGTGCATAACAGAATCAAAAACTTATAAATTAAATATGTCTGGCTCTGATGAAATTACACAGGCTGCAAGTGAGTGGAAAAATATAGGCTATGAAGGTAAAGGAATGGTAATTTCAATTATTGATTCTGGGATAGATTATACCCATAAGGATTTAAAAAATATAGATACAAATAGTACAAAGCTTAAACAATCTGATATAAATGAGAACATAGCTTCGTTAGGTTATGGACAGTATTATACAGATAAAGTACCATTTGGATATAATTATGCTGATGGAAATAATAATATTATTACAGATGATAATCATAGTAATCATGGTATGCATGTAGCAGGAATTGCTGCAGCTAATGGTGATGAAGAAAAAATAAGTTCTTATGAATCAATAAAAGGTGTAGCACCACAGGCACAGCTTTTAGCAATGAGAGTATTTAGCAATAATAGCCAAATAACAGGTGCAATGGAAGAAGATATTGTACAAGCTATAGAAGATTCAGTTAAGCTTGGGGCAGATGTAATAAATATGAGCTTGGGAGTAGTTGGAATGAATAATCCTGATGATCCACAACAAAAGGCTATTCAAAGGGCAACAGAAGCAGGTGTTATATGTGTGGTAGCAGCTGGTAATTATGGGGAATCTGATAATAATGAATTAGGTGTTAAGGATAATGGTACAGTGTCATCATTATCTGCTGAACCTTGCAGCTTTTCTGTGGCTGGAATGGAAAATTTGAAGCTTAAGTATAATTCATTTAAATATACTACTGAAGGTAGAGTTAGTGGTGAGATACCATATGAAAGTAATTATCCATAGGTAAAGGTGCTTCTGGAATTATAATGTATAACAGTGAAGAGGCTGGAGACTCAATATCATATTTTTCTGATATAGATGATAAAGAAAGTAAACATTTAATATTTATTGGATATTCTAATGGAGAGCAAATAAAAGATTTAATTAAAAAGGGTGATAATAAGCTTTTTATTAATGAACTTAGTAATTGTGGAGTTTTAGCTGAACATAGGGATGAAATTTATAATGATTCTTCTTGGGGAACAACTTCAGATTTACAATTTAAACCTGAAATTATGGCGCCAGGCAGCAATATATATTCTTTAGCTAATGGAGATTCATATCAATATATGTCTGGAACATCAATGGCAACACCTTGTATTTCTGGAGCAGAAGCTCTTATATTAGAGTCTGTTAAAAAGAAAAATTTACAGTTGTCTGGTTCTGAACTTGTTAAATTTATAAAAAATACATCTATGAATACAGCAAAGCCATTAATGGATAAAAGGGATGGTACAATTCCCTATTCATTAAGAGTACAGGGAGCTGGAGTTATTCAAATAGAAAATGCAGTAAAAAATAATGTTGTTGCAACATATAAAGATGGAAATGGCGCTGCTGCATTAAAAGAAATAAATTCTAGTACAAAAATACCCTTAACATTAACCAATTATGGAAATAGTGATGTTGTATATAAGTTGCATAATCAAGATGTGTATAGTGAAGAAATAGATAGTGATAATATAATACATACAGTAAAATTACAAGATTCATTTGTGAAATTTGATAGAGACAATGTACTTGTAAAGGCCGGTTCTACTGTTACAGTAAATGCTACTTTAAGTATTTCTGATAATATACAAGATAATATATTTGTAGAAGGTTATATGGACTTTATATCTAGCGATGAAAATAATCCTAATTTAAGTGTTCCATTTGTGGGTTTTTATGGAGATTGGAACAAGGAAAATATAATTGATACTCCTAATTATGAAGATTCAGATAGTAAGGTGAAAATTTCTGGATTATTTTCAGATTCAAGTATGGCATGTGGCGAATATAAAAAAGATGGACAATCATATATTGATAAAGATAAAGTAGCATTTTCACCTAATGATGATAACGTTAATGATACTGTGGTTCCATCATTATATTTTCTTAGGAATGCAAAGGAAGTAAATATAGAGGTTTTAGATAGCAACGGGAATAAAATAAGAGATTTATATCATAGTTACAATATTGTAAAAAGATTATCAAAAATAGATAAGGAATCAATTTTTATTAATGGAGCATTATGGGATGGAACTACATATGATCAAAAAACTGGAAAGAATGTTAAGGTAAGTGATGGTAAATATGTAATAAGAGTAAGAAGTAAACTAGATCTAGAAAATGCTAAAGAACAAGTGCTAGATATGTCAGTAAAGGTAGATACAAAGGCACCTGAAGCTAATATTGAAAGTTTAGAAAAATATAGTGATGAAAATGGTAATTTACATTATAAAATATCATGGAAAGCAATGGATGAAGAAAATGGATCTGGTATTAAACCTGAATTTATTATTTCAGTAAATGGTAATAATAATAATATTGATTATTTTGACAAAGAACCAAAGGAAGGAGTATATTCTGCCGATGTTTCATTTGAAGATCAAGGGATAAATAATATAAATATTATAGTAAGTGATTATGCTGGTAATTCATGCATGCTATCAAAAACAGATAAAACAAAGGATTCTGATAGTCCATTTAATGTTATAATTAGAAGACCTTCAGCTATTGAATACTTAAATAAAGATAGCATTGAAGATGGAACTTATATTGTAAGTGGTTTCGTAAACAATAATAATGGTAAAGTGAAAATAAATGATATAGATGTAAATATTGAAGGTGATTTAACATTTGAACATAAAGTTAAATTAAAGGAAGGAAGAAACAATATAAAATTATATGCAGAAGATAATGATGGAAATGTTATAAAAAATTATTCATATATTATTTATTATTATGAAAAATCACCTAATATTCAATTTACTAACATGCCTGAAATATGGGAGGATGGTAATATTTATATAAGTAATGAGGACTTTACTTTAAATGGCATAATAAAAGAAAGTTTTACTGGATGTACTGTGGATATTAACGGGGGAAAAATTTTTTTATTAAATAATAATAGTAATAAACCAGAAAAAACTTTTTCTAAAGATATAAAGCTTACTGAGGGTAATAACATTATTAATATTGCAGTAACTAATTCTATTCAAAATAAAATTGAACAAAACATTAATGTCATTTTAGATACAAAAGCACCATCTTTAGAAACAAAAGTAAGTGAATTTGATGAAAAAAACAAAAAAATAAATATAGCAGTAACTTGTGATGATGAAAACTTTGATTATATTTTGTTACCTGATGGTACAAAAACAAAGGAAAAAAATATAAATTTTTCAATAAGTAAAAATGGTGATTACACATTTAAAGCTTATGATAAGGCTAAGAATGAAATTTCTAAAACTGTAACTGTAAGCAATATAAAAGATGAACATGAAACAGGAGATATGAATAATATTTTATTAGAAATGTTGTTTGTTGTTAGTGTTATTGGTGTATTAAAAACAAGAAAAGCAAAATAATACTTACATCAATATAGAAATAAATATAGTAAATTAGTATAATATGATTAATGATTATGTTGCTTTAAAAATATAATAAATAGCAAGGATGATAAATAAGAAAGGATATGTAAAATGAAGAGGGTTAGCGAAGTTTTTTGTGATTTTGATCAAGGAATTACTATAAGAAATGCTATTGTTGAAAATGCCATTATTAGAAAAAAATCAAAAACATTAGAACTTGTAATAAGTTCAGATGAATATATAGAAGTTAATGAAATTGAAACACTTAATGATTTTATTAAGGATAGATTTGTATTAAAGGATTCTAAAATAACTATAAATTATACTAAGGAAGTAGAGAAAAAACCTATAGAAGAAGAAATACATAACATAATTGTAGCCCTTTCAAATAAACATCCTTTTTTAAAGGCAGCAATAAATAATTGTGAGTACGAAATTTCAGATAAAAATATAAATATGAATTTCAATATTGTTGTTTCTAACATGATAAAAAATTTAAAATATGATAGAGAAATTCAAGATGCTATAAAAGGGCTTTATGGAAAAACATATAAAGTAAACTTAAAAGATAATATAACAAATGAACAATTAGAAGAATTAAATAGAGAAGAACAAAAGAAAACTCTTGAAGCTTATAAAAAAGAAATAGAAGCTAATAATTTGTCAGTTGCACCATCTACTAAAAAAACATCTACAAAGAGTGATAATAAGTTACAAAATAATGATACTTCGGCAAATAATACAAGAAAAAAGAATAATCCATTTCTTATTTTAGGTAGAAGTGCTAATATCAAAGACCCTTTAATTAAAATTGTTGATATTACACCAGAAGAGGGAAAAGTAGTTATTGAAGGTGAAATATCTAATATGGGAACTAAGGAGCTTAGAAGTGGGAAAATTCTTGTTTCATTTGATTTATATGATGGATCAAGCTCAATGTGTTGCAAGTCTTTTCTTAAGCCAGAAGAAAGTGAAGAAGTGCTTGGAAGGCTTAAAAAGGCTAAAGGTGTAAGAATTTGTGGTAATGCAGGATATAGTAAATTTTCAGGAGAAGTTGAAACTATAGCTAATATTATAGTAGAAACTAATGGACTTAAAAAAGTAGTAAGAAATGATGAAGCTGAAATTAAAAGAGTAGAGCTTCATATGCATACCAAAATGAGTCAAATGGATGCAATGACAAGTGCTACTGATTTAATAAAAAGAGCTGAAAAATGGGGAATGAAATCTATTGCTTTAACAGATCATGGAGTAGTTCAGGCGTTCCCAGAAGCTCATAAGCTTTTAGGCAGAGATAATCCTAATATGAAAATTATATATGGTGTAGAAGCATATTTAGCTCCAGATAAAAAACCATCAGTAAGAAATATAAAGGGTCAAAGTATAGATACAACTTATTGTGTATTTGATCTTGAAACAACAGGTTTTTCTCCTAAACTTGAAAAAATAACTGAAATAGGAATAATGAAAGTAAAAGATGGAAAAGTTATAGATACATTTAGTTCTTTTGTAAATCCAGAAAAGCCTATTCCTCAAAGGGTTGTAGAAGTTACAAATATAACTGATGATATGGTAAGAAATGCTGAAACTATAGATAAGGTACTTCCAAAGATTCTTGATTTTATGAAAGGAAGCGTTCTTGTAGCACATAATGCAGAATTTGATATAGGATTTTTAAAACATTTTTCAAGGGAACTTGGATATGAATTTGACTTTACATATATAGATACTCTAACTCTTGCACAGGATATTTTTTATGATTTCAAAACATATAAGCTTGGAAGAATTGCTAAAAATCTTGGAATTAAGGTTGAGGTTGCTCATAGGGCTTTAGATGATGTTGATACTACAGTTAAAGTATTTAATATTATGATGAAGGAATTAAAAGAAAGAGGAGCAAAAACATTAGAGGATATAGAAGAATATGCATGCAATGAAGAATCAAAAAAGGTATCATACAAAAAATTAAAAACATATCATGCAATAATACTTGCAAAGGATTATGTTGGTTTAAAAAATTTATATAAGCTTGTTTCATATTCTCATTTAAATTATTTTTATAAGAAACCACGTATACTTAAAAGCATGTATGAAAAATATTCAGAAGGTTTAATACTTGGAAGTGCTTGTTGTGAAGGAGAACTTTACAAGGCAATACTTGAAGGAAAATCAGATGAAGAAATAGAGGAAATTGCAAAGTATTATGATTATTTAGAAGTTCAGCCTATTGGTAATGATGAATTTTTAATTAGAAACGGTCAGGTTCCTAATAGAGAATATTTACAAGAAATAAATAAAAAAATTATAAGTCTTGGAGAAAAGTTTAACAAACTGGTTGTTGCTACAGGTGATGTTCATTTTATGGATCCTGAAGATGAAATTTATAGACGTATATTAGAGGCTGGTCAAGGATTTAAAGATGCTGATAATCAAGCACCATTATACTTAAGGACAACAGAGGAAATGCTTAAGGAATTTGATTATTTAGATGAAGAAAAGGCTTATGAAATAGTAGTAACAAATACAAACAAAATTTCTGACATGTGTCAGCAAATAAGTCCAATTTCACCAGAAAAATGTCCACCTCATATAGATGGATGTGAGCAGACAATTAAAGATATTGCATATAATAAAGCTAATGAACTTTATGGTGATCCACTTCCTGAAATTGTACAGGAAAGACTTGATAGAGAACTTGATTCTATTATAAAAAATGGATTTTCAGTTATGTATATTATTGCTCAAAAGCTTGTATGGAAATCAAATGAAGATGGATATCTTGTAGGATCTAGAGGATCTGTTGGTTCCTCTCTTGTTGCATATATGACTGGAATAACAGAAGTAAATGCACTTCAGCCTCATTACAGATGTCCTAAGTGTAAATATTCTGATTTTACGGATTACGGAATAAATAATGGATTTGATTTGCCAGATAAAACTTGTCCTGTATGTGGCGAGAAGCTTGATAAGGATGGAATGGATATACCATTTGAAACGTTCCTTGGATTTAATGGAGATAAGGAACCAGATATAGATTTGAATTTTTCTGGAGAATATCAAGCAAAAGCTCATAAATATACTGAAGTTATATTTGGAAAGGGTACTACATTTAAAGCTGGAACAATAGGTACAGTTGCAGAAAAAACAGCCTTTGGATATGTAAAAAAATATTATGAAGATAAAAATCAGCCAATTAATAAAGCTGAAATAACTAGAATTGCAAAAGGATGTACAGGAATAAAAAGAACAACAGGACAGCATCCTGGGGGAATTATAGTTGTACCTAAAGGAAGGGAAATATTTGAGTTTTGCCCAGTTCAGCATCCTGCTGATGATCCAGATTCAGATATTATAACAACACATTTTGATTATCACTCTATAGATCAAAACCTTTTAAAATTAGATATACTTGGCCATGATGATCCTACTGTAATAAGAATGCTTCAAGATATAACTGGTGTAAATCCACATAAGATACCTCTTGATGATAAAGAAACTATGTCCTTATTTTATTCAACGGATGCACTTGGAGTAACTCCTGAACAAATACATTCTAAAGTGGGGACATATGGTATACCTGAATTTGGTACTAAATTTGCAAGAGGAATGCTTGTAGATACAATGCCAAAGCACTTTGCTGATTTATTATGTATTTCTGGACTTTCTCATGGAACAGATGTATGGCTTGGAAATGCTAAAGATTTAATAGATTCAGGTGTAATTACAAGTATAAGTGATGCTGTATGTTGTAGAGATGATATTATGGTTTATCTTATTAAAAAAGGATTGCCTAAAGATACTTCATTTAAGATAATGGAAACTGTTCGTAAGGGTAAAGCCTTAAAAGATCCTGAAAAATGGGCTGAATATGAAGAATTAATGAGAAAACATGATGTGCCAGAGTGGTATATAGAATCGTGTAAAAAAATAAAATATATGTTCCCTAAGGCTCATGCTGCAGCTTATGTAATGATGGCTTTTAGAATAGCATGGTTTAAGGTACATATACCAAAAGCTTATTATGCTGCTTATCTTACAATAAGGGCAAAGGCTTTTGATGCAGAATATATGATATTTGGGAAAGAAAAAGTTATAGAAAAAATGAAAGAAATAACAGCTCAAGGAAATTCTGCAGCACCTAAGGACAAAGACATGTATGATGATCTAGAAATAATATTAGAATTTTATGAAAGAGGTTTTAAATTCCTTCCAATAGATTTATACAAATCAGAAGCTACAAAATTTAAGGTAGAAGAAGAAGGATTAAGGCCACCATTAAATAGTATATCAGGTATGGGAAACGTAGCAGCTGAATCTATATATAAAGTATGTCATGAAGAAACACCAATAAGCTCCATAGATAATTTAAAAAAACGTGCTAAAATTGGTAATTCAACTGCAGACCTTTTAAGAAAATTTGGCTGTTTAAATGGACTTCAAGAAAGTGATCAAGTAAGCTTTTTTGATATGATAAATTAACAAAAAGATAAAATAAAGAGGGGTATGGTTATGTAATTTTCTATTCTTTATGCAATACAGAATATGAGAAATTCTGTATTAGATGATTTTATTTTATTACTTACAAATATAATGGGATCATATGGTCAAATTTGGTTGATTGTGGGGGTAGCACTTTGTATCTTAAAAAAAACTATAAGTTGCGGAGTAGCAGTGCTCATATCATATGCATTAGTATTTATTGTTGGGCAATTTGGGTTAAAATAATGAAATAAAAGAGGCTAAAAAATTGTCTTAACAAAATTTTTTAGCCTCTTTTTATATAACATGGTTAACTAAGTATATATTTAGGGATTAACCATGAAGATAGTAGCAAAGTTATAAAACATACTTGAAAACTGCTATAAAGTGACATAATGTTCCAAGCATAATAAATATATGAAATATTTCATGAGTTCCAAATGCACCAATTTTTATCTTGTCTTTTTTAAGAGCATATATAATGCCGCCTACAGTATACATAATTCCACCTAATAGTAGTAAAAACAATCCACCTATTGGAAGAACTTTGGAAATAGGATATATTGCAAATACAGCAAACCATCCAATACCAATATATATAATACTGCTAAGCCATCTAGGACAAGTAACCCATGCAATTTTAAATGCAATTCCTATTATAGAGGCTACTAGGACAAATCCAAATAATACATATCCAGCAGTATTATGAAGTGCTAATAAACAAAAAGGAGCGTAAGATCCTGTGATTAAAACAAAAATCATAGAGTGATCTATTCTCTTAAGAAGCATAATTACTTTCTTAGTAGAAATAACTGAATGATATGTTGCTGATGCTGAATAGAGTAATATACTACCAATGCCAAAAGCTAGTATTGCAGTATATGATAAAGGATTTCCTCCAATTGTTGAAATTTTTATTATCATTGCTATAAGTCCAAATAATGATAATATTGCACCTATTAAATGTGTAATTCCATTTACAGGTTCTCTCAAATATTTTCTCATGATGCACCTCCGAAATACGGCAAGTAGTTTTCGAAACTACTTGTTGATATATTTATATTATGATACAGTGGTTATATAATGTCAATTGTTTTTTAGGTCTTTTTATTGACAAATTTTTTAATATTTATAAATAGTATTTTCTTGAAGAAAGAAATAAATACTATTAAAATTAATATATTAAATAGTTTAACTATGCAAGGAGATTAAGAATGAATAAGGATGAAATTTCAAAACTTGTACAAGATGATATATTTCAGCAAAAAATAGATATATCTGAATTTCCAGAAATAGATTTATATATGGATCAAGTTATTCAGTTATTTGAAAGTAAATTATCATCATTAAAAAGAAATAAGGATGATAAGATTTTAACAAAAACAATGATAAATAATTATGCTAAGGCAAAACTATTTATGAAAATAAAAAATAAAAAATATACTAAAGAGCACTTAATTCTTATGAGTCTTATTTATGAATTAAAAGGTGTCCTTTCAATAAATGATACTAAAACTCTTTTAAATGAAATTGTTGAAAGTAAAGAAGATGGTAAGGATTTTGATTTAGAAGGTCTTTATAATGAATATGTAAAAATAACAGATCAGGAAAGTGATTTTATAAAAGATCATTTATTAAAAAGGCTTGATTATTTTTTTGATGGGAAAGAAGAAGAAGATTTTTCATACAAACAAAAATTTCTTTTAATAACAACTGTAGTATCATTAAGTAATATGTATAGGCGTATGGCTGAAACTATGATTGATGAGTTTTTTGGAAAAGAGGATAAAAAATAAATGAAGGATTTTAATGATTTAAAAAGAGAATTAAATAGAATTAACGGAAAAGGGTATAAGGCATATAAAGATTTAGAAGGACAATATGATTTTAAAACTTATATATTAAGTATTGATCATGTTCAAGGAGATCCATTTGCATCACCTTCAAGGGTAAGAGTAATAGTAAAGTCTAACATTTCTAAGTTTCCATATGAAATTTTTGATAAAAAATACAAAAAAATTGCAGTAGAAGATTTTTTGACAAGGTGTTTTTATAAAAATATAAACATCTATAGTTCAAAGGTTTTTGGATCAGGGAAAAGTGGTGTTATATCTATAAGTAAATGTGATGAAGAAATACTTGAAAGAACTGCAGTAATTATAGATGATAAAGGGATTGAAGCAAGATTTGAAGTTGGATTTCCTGCAAGAGGAAGAAGTGTATTATCTAAAGAATTAGAAAAAATATTATATGAATTTTTACCTAAAATAGTAAAGAACTCATTAATATATGATAATTTGGATAAAACCAGACTTATAAATAGGGTTAAGCTTGTAGAAGATCAAGAATTTATAAGAAGCCAATTAGAAAAAGAAAATTTGGTAGCTTTTATTGCCAATGGTTCAATACTTCCAAGAGAAAGTGGAGTATCTACAAAACCACTTAAAGATGCAGTTAAATTTGAATCACCAGAATCCTTAGAAGTAGTAATGAATTTACCTAACAAGGGTAAAATAAAAGGAATGGGCATAAAAAAAGGTATAAGCATAATAGTTGGTGGTGGTTATCATGGAAAATCTACAATGTTAAGGGCATTAGAACTTGGAGTATATAACCATATAGAAGGGGATGGAAGGGAATATGTAATTACAAATAATAATGCTGTGAAAGTTAGAGCTGAAGATGGAAGAGTAATAAATAATGAGGATATATCATTATTTATAAATAACCTTCCTAATGGGAAAAATACAAAAAAATTTAATAGTGAAAATGCAAGTGGTAGTACATCACAAGCCTCTAACATAATAGAAGGAATAGAAAGTGGTACAAAATTATTTTTAATAGATGAAGATACATCAGCAACTAATTTCATGATAAGAGATAATTTAATGCAACAATTAGTTTCAAGAGAAAAAGAACCAATAACACCGTTTATTGAAGTAGTTAAATTTTTATATGAGAAAAGGGGTATTTCAACAATAATAGTAGTAGGGAGTTCTGGAGATTATTTTGATATATCAGATAGTGTTATACAAATGGATTCATATGAAGCAAAAGATGTAACAAAAAGAGCAAAAGAATTATCTCATGGTCGGATAAAAGAGAAAATAAAAAATGGGCAAATAGATTTAAATATTGATTTTAATAGAACGATAAAAAATGGAAGTATTGAAAAAGGACCTAAAGGCATTAAAATTAAGACGTTAGGTGTAGATGGACTAAGTATAAATAGAGATGAAATAAATTTAAGGGCTGTTGAGCAGCTTGTAGATAGAGAACAAGTTAATTTTATTGGAGAAATAATGAAATGGGCTGAAGACAATGTCATAGATGGAAAGAAAACATTAACTGAGGTTGCAGATGCAATTTTTAATTTTATAAGTAAAAATGGCATGCTTTCTATATGTAATACAAAAGGTGGACTTGGTAACCTTGCAATGGTTCGTAAGCATGAAATAATGGCTGCATTTAATAGGTACAGAAGATTAAAGATAAAATAAATTTTAAAAAAGGGTGATATTTATGAAGAAAAATAAATTAGCAAAAATGATAGATCATACATTACTTAAACCAGAGGCAACAATGTTTGATGTTATAAATTTATGTGAAGAGGCAAAAAAATATGGCTTTTTTTCAGTATGTGTTAATTCTTCAAGGGTTTCTCTTGCACATGAAATATTAGAAGGATCAAATGTTAAAATATGTACAGTAGTTGGATTCCCTTTAGGAGCATCTAGCACCGTTTCTAAGAAAATGGAAGCAAAACAAGCAATAATAGATGGTGCAAATGAAATAGATATGGTAATAAATATAGGGATGCTTAAGGATCGTAATTTAGAATATGTTTATAATGATATAAAAGAAATTGTAGAAGCTTCAAGAGGAAAAGCACTAGTAAAGGTAATTATAGAAACATGTCTTTTAACAGATGATGAAAAGAGAACCGCTTGCATATTAGCAAGAGATGCAGGTGCTGATTTTATTAAAACATCTACTGGATTTTCAGGAGAAGGAGCAAAAAAAGAAGATATTGTTCTTATAAGAGAAACAATAGGAGATAAAATAAAAATTAAAGCTTCTGGTGGTATAAGAACTTATGAAGATGCTATAGAAATGATAAAAAGTGGTGCAGATAGAATAGGAACATCTGCATCAATAGACATTATAAGTAAATAATGTTGATATAACAAATAAGGTGTAGTAAGATATAAGTAATATTAAAAATAGGAGGCCTATAAAGTGTCAACTAGAGATAAAATAGCTCAAGCAAAGAGAATTGTAGTTAAGGTTGGAACGTCAACATTAACATATGAAAATGGAAATATTAATCTTGACAGGATGGAAAAGCTAACTAGGGTATTATCAGATATTGTTAATCAAGGAAAAGAATTAACATTAGTTTCATCTGGAGCAGTTGCTGTAGGTGCTAGTAAATTACAGCTTAAATCAAAACCTAAATCTACAAGAGAAAAGCAAGCAGTTTCATCAGTTGGTCAATGTGAACTTATGCATATTTATAGTAAGCTTTTTGCACAATATAGTCATGTTGTTGGTCAGGTTTTACTTACTAAAGATGTTATTGAAGATAAACATATAAGAAAAAATGTTAGTAATACATTTAAGATATTGTTAAAAAAAGGTGTAATACCTATTGTAAATGAGAATGATACAATTGCCATAGATGAAATTGAAAATATAGTTAAATTTGGTGATAATGATAAGCTTTCAGCTATTGTTGCAGCACTTGTAGACGCAGATCTTCTTATAATACTTTCAGATATTGATGGATTTTATGATTCAAATCCAAATGAAAATCCGGATGCAAAATTTATAGAAGAAATTGATGAAGTTACAGAAGAATTAGAAGAGTGCGCTGGAGGAGCAGGTTCAGAATTTGGAACAGGGGGAATGATTACAAAACTTGCTGCTGCTAAAATTGCTGCAAAATATAATGTTGATATGATACTTGCAAATGGAGAAAATCCTCAAATATTAAGAGAAATTCTAAATGGCAAAAATATAGGAACTCTATTTAAAGGAAAAAAATAAAAAGGGGTTTTATTAATGAGTGAATTAGTTAATAAAGGAATAAAAGCAAAAGAAGCTTCTTACATACTTATGAATGCTACTGTTACAGAAAAAAATAATGCTCTCTTAAAGATGGCTGATAGTTTAATAAATAATAAAAAAAGTATATTAGAAGCCAATAAAAAAGATTTAGAAAAAGCAGTTGAAAATGGCACATCAAAGGCTATGTTAGATAGACTTTCATTGTCTGAAGATAGGATTTTAGATATGGCAAACGGGTTAAAACAAGTTAAATCTTTAAATGATCCAATAGGTGAAGTTTTAGGAATGACTGTAAGACCAAATGGACTTAAAATAGGCAAGCAAAGAGTTCCACTTGGAGTAATAGGAATTATATATGAGGCAAGACCAAATGTTACATCAGATGCAGCAGCACTTTGTTTAAAATCTGGAAATGTAACTATATTAAGAGGTGGCAAGGAAGCTATAAATTCTAATATTGCAATAGTTAATGCATTAAGAGAAGGAATTAAGTTATCTGGACTTCCAGAAGATGCTGTTCAACTTATAGAAGATACCAGTAGAGAAACTTCTAATGAAATGATGAAACTTAATGAATTTATAGATGTTCTAATTCCAAGAGGTGGAGCTGGACTTATTCAAGCTGTTGTGCAAAATGCAACAGTACCTGTTATTGAAACTGGTACAGGTAATTGTCATGTATATGTTGATGAATATGCTGATTTAGAAATGGCTAAAAATATAGTTATTAATGCAAAAACTAGCAGACCATCAGTATGTAATGCAGAAGAAAAACTTCTTATTAATGAAAAAATAGCTGATAAGTTTTTACCTATAATTGTAAAGGCATTACACGAAAATAATGTTGAAATAAGAGGAGACAAAAAATCACGTGCTATTATTGATAATTTAAAAGAAGCAACAGAAGAAGATTGGGGCAAAGAATATCTTGATTATGTTATAGGAATAAAGATAGTTTCAGATATTGATGAAGCTATTAATCATATTAATAAGTATGGTACAGGTCATTCAGAAGCGATTATAACAAAAGATTATAATAATTCACAAAAATTCCTTCAAAGAGTAGATGCTGCAGCTGTATATGTAAATGCCTCTACTAGATTTACAGATGGTGGTGAATTTGGATTTGGTGCAGAAATTGGAATAAGCACACAAAAGCTTCATGCAAGAGGTCCAATGGGGTTAAACGAACTAACAACTACTAAATATATTATTTATGGAAATGGACAAGTAAGATAACAATTTTTTAGTCATCTTTAATGGTAAAATATTAAAGATGACTTTTTTAGGTAAATGTAAGATGTTGATTTCTGTAAAAGCTAGTGTTATTAGCTAGATAAGAGGGTATTGCTTACATTTGTGGGGATTTGTAAGTAAATTTGAAGTTTGTGAGATTGAGTATGTTGTATTTGGAGCAAAAAAAGCTGGAACACCATTGTTCTTTAGTAGACCTAAAGGAGCTGGCAGTGAAGTTTTTGGAAAGGTAAAGGCAAAAAGGTTTTAACTATAGAAGAAAAGAAACCAGAAAAACCAGCTACTTCAACTCTAGAAAAGCCAGCTACTCCAACTCCAACACCAGGGGATAATGAAGTACCTGATGATAATGACAATGAGGAACCAGATGATAAACCAAATACTCCTACAGCAGATAGTGCACCTTTAGCATTATTAGGAGCATTGTCATTAGGTTCATTAGTATTAATGAAGAATAGAAAGTTAAATAATAAGTAAAGTTAGTTATAATTTTAATTAAAAGACTGCTATGTTAGAAATTTAAAAACTTCTAATATAGCAGTTTTCTTTATTTTAAGAACATTATATTAGAGTAGTTCGTATTATATTAATAACTAAATAAGGCACAAAGGGAGAAAAATTATGAATCTTAGTGAAGCAGAGCTTGAAACTACAGTAAAAGTAGTTAAAATCAGGGCTCAAGGAGAATTAAGAAGAAGATTTTTTGATTTAGGAATTGTTGAAGGAACAAATATAAAAGTATTGTATGAAAGTCCCTTTAAGGATCCAAGGGCATATTATATAAGAGGAACAATAATTGCTATGAGAGGTGATGAAAGCAAAAATATTATTGTTGATAGTAATTTATAGGAGGCTTTTATGGGGTTGACTAATAAATCTACAGGTAGAAAAATATTATCATTTAAAGATAAAAAAAACTCACATGTAGATTATGAAGTTGCTCTTGCCGGCAATCCCAATGTTGGTAAGAGCACGCTTTTTAATGAACTTACTGGAATGAATCAGCATACAGGAAATTGGCCTGGAAAGACTGTAGAAAGTGCAGTAGGCTATTATGAATATAAGGATAAAAAAATTAAAATGGTAGATTTACCTGGAACATATTCACTTTTGTCTAATTCTGAAGAAGAAGAAATTGCAAGAAATTATATATGTTTAGGAGATGCAAATGTTATAGTTGTTGTGGCTGATGCTACATCTTTAGAGAGAAATTTGAATTTATTTTTTCAAGTATATGAAATTGCAGATAATGTGGTATTATGCATAAATTTAATTGATGAAGCAAATAAAAGAGGAATAGAAATTGATTTGAACAAGTTAGAAAATGAAATAAATGCACCTGTAGTATTTGTTTCTGCAAGAGAAAAAATAGGGATTGAGCAGCTTAAATCAAAAATTGAAAAGTATTCAAAAAGAATATGCAAAAAAGAAAAAAATATAATTTATGAAGATTCAATAGAGAAATGTATAAAAAAAATAGAATATGAACTTAAGGGCAAGATTAAAAAAAATGAAAATGATCATAAAATTAGATGGATTGCTCTAAGATTGTTAGAAAATAATAAAAAATTAACAGAGTCAATAAGCAAAGTATTTGGCATTAATCATGAAGTATTAAAAAAAATAAAATCAATAGTAAAAAATGAGTTAGGATATATAGATATCAATGATAAATTAGCAAAATCCATAATAACTAAATCTGAAGAAGTATATAAAAGTGTTGTTATAAATAATGGAAAATCATTAAAGCTTCAAAAAAGTATGGATAAAATAGCTGTATCAAGGATAACAGGTATTCCATTAATGATATTAACATTAATTATTGTACTGTGGATTACAATAACATTAGCCAATTATCCATCACAGATTTTAACATTGTTTTTTTCAAAAATTAGAGAATATTTCATATGTTTTGTAGAGTATTTTCAATTTCCTTTATGGTTTTCAAGTATGCTTATTGATGGGGTTTTTACAACACTATCATGGGTTGTATCAGTAATGCTTCCGCCAATGGCTATTTTCTTTCCTTTGTTTACCTTATTAGAGGATTTTGGATATTTACCAAGAATAGCTTTCAATTTAGATAAGTGTTTTAAAAAATGTTGTTCTTGTGGCAAACAAGCACTTACAATGTGTATGGGACTTGGATGTAATGCTGCTGGAGTAGTAGGATGTAGAATAATTAATTCTCCAAGGGAAAAACTTATTGCTATACTTACAAATGTATTTATGCCATGCAATGGAAGGTTTCCAATACTTATAAGCATTTCTACAATATTTATTGCAGCAAATTTTACTCAAAGTAGTGTAGCAGGGGGGATATTATCAGCAATAGTAGTATCAATAATAATAATTATAGGTGTTATGATGACATTAATTGTATCAAGAATATTGTCAAAAACTATTTTGAAAGTAATTCCATCTAATTTTATACTAGAGCTGCCACCTTATAGAAAGCCTCAAATAAAAAAGGTAATAGTAAGATCTCTTTTTGATAGAACAATATATGTTTTAGGAAGAGCTATTTCTGTTGCAGCACCTGCTGGAATTATAATATGGATATTTGCTAATATTTTTGTTGGTGATAACAGTCTTTTAACTATATGTGCAAATTTTCTTGAACCATTTGCTCATTTAATAGGATTAGATGGATATATTTTAATGGCTTTTCTATTAGGTTTTCCTGCAAATGAAATAGTTATGCCACTTATAATAATGAGTTATTTAAAGAAAAACACAATGGTAGAAATGAATAATTTAGAGGAACTTAGACTGCTTCTTATAAATAACGGTTGGACACTTTTAACAGCAGTAAATATTATGATTTTTTCTTTAATACATTATCCATGTGCTACTACTCTTGTTACAATAAAAAAAGAAACTAATAGTTTTAAATGGACTTTAGCTTCATTTTTAATTCCTACTATAATGGGAATTATTGTGTGTTTTATTGTTACACAAATATGGAGAGCAGTTGTATAAAAAGTTGTGTATAATATATTGGTAAAGGGTGTGAATTTGTGGATAATTTTACACTCTTTATTGTTTTTTTAAACAAAAAAATATATATTATATTTATATGTAAAATATAAAGATTTTTTGCTATTTAAGAGGAGAATTAATGGATATTAATAATAAATATACCCTAATTACGGGGGGGACTGAAGGCATTGGATTGGAGCTTGCAAGGCTTTTTGCAAAGGATAATCATAATCTTATTATAGTGGCTAGGAATGAAGAAAAGTTACATAATGTAAAAGATCAGTTAACACATGACTATGGAATCAAGGTAAAGACAATAGCTTTAGACTTATCTGTGGATAATTCCTGTGAACAATTAACAGAAATTGTGGATAACTATAATATAACTGTGGATAATTTAATTAATAATGTAGGGATAGGATCCTTTGGGTACTTTGCTGATTGTAAGGATGGATTTGAGGATAAAATTATAAAGTTGAATATTATATCTCTTACAAAATTAACAAAGCATTATCTTAAATCAATGATAAAAAATGGTGATGGTGGCATACTAAATGTTGCCTCAACAGCAGCTTTTACAGCTGGTCCTAAAATGGCTCTTTATTATTCTACAAAGGCTTATGTTCTTTCATTAACAGAAGCTATTCATGAAGAGGTAAAACCCCTTGGCATAAGGGTTAGTTGCCTTTGCCCTGGGCCAGTAAAAACAAACTTTCAAAAAAAGGCTGGCATAAAGAAGTCAGAAGGTGCAAAGAAATGTTTAATGGATGCAGAATATGTTGCAAAAATAGCATATAAACAATTTAAAAAGAATAAAACTACAATAATACCTGGGTACAAAAATAAAATAATTGTATTTTTTAATAAAATTATTCCTAGAGCGTTAAGTAGAAAAGTTGTTATGATGACAAATAAATAAGTATTTTTTGAATTTAATCAGTAGATAATGGGAATACTAATACTAATTATTCTATTTAGAGGTGGTATTAGTATTATGAACTGGATATATTATATTGAATATAACTTTATCATATATTCATTTATTGGATGGATTATTGAAGAAGTTTATTCTTACATAATAGTAGGCCGATTTAAAGAAGATGGTTTTTTAATAGGACCTATTAAACCTATGTATGGAATTGCTATGGCAATTATTATATGTCTTTTTAAAATTTATGATATGGGATTAATAGAAAAAATGATAATAGCATTTATCGTGCCAGCATTAGTTGAATATGTAAGTGGCTATGGACTTAAGAAAATATTCAATAAAGTATATTGGTCTTATGAAGGATTAAAATATAATATAAATGGTTTTGTATGTCTTAGATTTTGTTTTTACTGGTTTGTTCTTATTTTGTTTGTTACTAAATTTATTGTTCCAATAACTGATTATATATTTAATAAGTATCAGTTATTAGTATCAATACTAGTTCCTTTAATAACAGCAATAGTGTTTATTGATTTTTTATATACTCTAAAAAATTTTTTTGTTGTGCAAAAATAAAATAATAGGAACCATTAATAATAAAATTAATGGTTCCTATTATATTTCAATTGATGCATCAAATAATTTATCAAAATGCATTAGATAGCTCTAATAACTTTTTTAGAACGTAAACATCTAGTACATACTGAGACTGTTTTAGGAGTTCCGTTTTCAATTATTTTGACTTTCTTTGTATTAGGTTTTTGGTGTCTTAAAGCTCTTTTAGTAACTTGGCTGCTACCTCTATAGCTATATTTTCTTGCTTTTATAGCACCTTTTCCACAAATATCACATCCTGCCATCTATTACACCTCCTTAATATTAAGCGGTGATACCCTAATTTTAAATTAGCGTATAAACCAAAAATTATTGTACCATGATTATTAAGTAAAATCAATAAAAAATACATATTTATTGTTTTTTGTAATAATTTTATGAAAATGTGGCAAGTGAAAATAAATTCTCTTGACAGTGTTAGTTGATTATCTTAAAATAATAGGTAAGTAAAAAATATAGATACACTTTAACTTGGTCCAGAGAGGCCAGAAAGGAGTCAACAGAGCTATGTTATCTAGAAGTCATATAAAGCTTATAGCTTTTTTAAATAAGAATAATAAAAATATGGGATAGTAAGGAGAGTATAATAATTAGTTATTATGTACTCTCTTTAGTATCCTTTTATTTCGGGTAAAATAATTCTTAAAAGTAAGTTTATTTTAGCATAGAGCAAGTGATATCAAAGTGTATATATCTAATAAATAGAGGAGGGCTAAGCATGAAAGCAAAGCTTATATTAGAAAATGGCATGGTTTTTGAAGGAAAAGCCTTCGGATACCTAAAAGACAGTGTTGGAGAAGTAGTCTTCACAACAGGAATGACAGGATATCAAGAAGTTTTAACAGACCCATCTTATTATGGACAGATAGTAACAATGACATATCCTCTAATAGGTAATTACGGTATAAATTTAGAAGACATGGAATCAAAGTCAGCGCAAGTAAGAGGATTTGTAGTTAGAGAAAAATGTGATTTACCTAATAACTTTAGATGTGAATTAGAATTAGAAACATTCTTAAAGCAAAATAAAATAGTAGGTATTGAAGGAATAGATACAAGAGCATTAACAAAAGTATTAAGAAATAAAGGTACTATGAAAGGTGTTATTACAGTAAATGAGTTAGATGAACAAGAAATCAACAGTAAGATAAAATCATTTACTAATAAGGATGCTGTTATGAATGTAACAACTCAAGAAAAGTATGTTATTGATGGACCTGGAAAGCATGTTGCAGTTATGGATTTTGGTGTAAAAACTAACATATTAAGATGTTTTAATAAAAGAGGATGCAAGCTTACAGTTTTCCCAGCAACAGCTACTGCAGAAGAAGTTTTATCAGTTAACCCTGACTTAGTATTTTTATCAAACGGACCTGGTGATCCACAAGATTTACCAGAAGCTATAGAAAATATAAAAATCTTAGTAGATAAGAAGCCTGTTGTGGGAATATGTTTAGGACATCAATTATTAGCTTTAGCATTAGGCGGTACTACAAAGAAATTAAAATTTGGACATAGAGGTTGTAACCATCCAGTAAAAGATTTAGAAACAGGAAAAGTAACAATAACTTCTCAAAATCATGGTTATGTGGTAGAAACATTGCCAGATAATATGCAAGTAACTCATACAAATATTAATGATACAACAATAGAAGGCATGAAACATAAGGAATTACCTATATTCTCAGTTCAATTCCATCCAGAAGCAAGTGCTGGACCAAAAGACAGTGAATATATATTTGATAAATTCATAGAGTATGCACTATAGGAGGTTTTAGAATATGCCATTAAGAAATGATATAAAAAAGGTTTTAGTTATAGGATCAGGACCTATAGTTATAGGTCAGGCAGCAGAGTTTGATTATTCAGGAACTCAAGCATGTCAAGCACTTAAAGAAGAAGGAATTGAAGTTGTACTTATAAATTCAAATCCTGCTACTATTATGACTGATAAAGAAATAGCAGATAAAATTTATTTAGAACCATTAACATTAGAATTTGTAGAAAAAGTAATAAAGAGAGAAAGACCAGATAGTCTACTTGCAGGAATGGGTGGCCAAACAGGACTTAATCTTGCAGTTGAACTTTATGATAAAGGAATCTTAGATAAATATAATGTAAAAGTAATTGGTACTTCAATAGAATCAATTAAAGAGGGTGAAGATAGAGAACTATTCAGAGATATGATGAATAGAATCAATGAGCCTGTTATAGAATCAGATATTATTACTGATCTTGAAGCTGGAGTTGCATATGCAAGCAAGATAGGATATCCAGTAATAGTTAGACCAGCTTATACACTAGGTGGAACTGGTGGAGGAATCGCTGATAATGAAAAAGAATTAAGAGAAATATTAGCATCAGGTCTTCAATTAAGTTCAATAGGTCAAGTTTTACTTGAAAAATCAGTTAAAGGTTGGAAAGAAGTAGAATACGAAGTAATGAGAGATTCAGCTGGCAACTGTATTACAGTATGTAACATGGAAAACATAGATCCAGTTGGTATACATACAGGAGATAGTATAGTAGTAGCACCATCTCAAACTTTATCAGATAAAGAATATCAAATGTTAAGAACTGCATCAATTAACATAATTAATGCAGTAGGAATAGAAGGTGGATGCAATGTTCAATTTGCATTAAATCCAGATTCATTCCAATATGCTGTTATTGAAATAAATCCTAGAGTTTCAAGAAGTTCAGCATTAGCTTCAAAAGCAACAGGATATCCAATAGCTAAACTTGCAGCTAAGATATCTCTTGGATATAGATTAGATGAAATTAAAAATGCAGTTACTCAAAAGACATATGCATGCTTTGAACCTGCACTTGACTATGTAGTATGTAAAATACCTAAGTGGCCATTTGATAAATTCTTTGGTGCAGATAGAGAACTTGGAACTAAGATGATGGCAACAGGAGAAGTAATGGCAATTGGTGCTAACTTTGAGCAAGCATTACTAAAGGGTATTAGAAGTCTTGAAATTGGAAAGTATTCTTTAGATCATAAAAAATATAAGGAATATAGCATGAAGGAATTAAAGGAAATAGTAGTTGCACCAGATGATGAAAGATTATTTGCTTTAGCAGAAATGCTTAGAAGAGATTACAGAGTTGAAAAGGTAGCTGAAATAACAGGCATAGATAAATTCTTCATAAATAAAATAAAATGGATTGTAGATGAAGAACAAAGATTAAAATTAAGTACAGTAGAAGATTTAGATAGAGACTGGTTACATTTATTAAAGAAAAAAGGATTTTCAGATAAAGCATTAGCAGATATGCTTAGAGTTTGCCCTGAAGATATAAATAGATTAAGAGAAATTTGGAACATTAAACCTACTTATAAGATGGTTGATACATGTGCAGGGGAATTTGAAGCTTTATCACCATATTATTATTCAACATATGAAGAATATGATGAAGTTGAAGTTTCTAATAATAAAAAGGTTGTAGTTATAGGTTCTGGACCAATAAGAATAGGTCAAGGTATTGAATTTGATTATGCATCAGTTCATTGTGTTCTTGCACTTAAGAGACTTGGTATTGAAACTATAATAGTAAATAATAACCCAGAAACAGTAAGTACAGACTTCAATATTTCTGATAAGTTATATTTTGAACCATTAACAGAAGAAGATGTATTAAATATAATTGAAAAAGAAAATCCAGATGGAGTAATTCTTCAATTTGGTGGTCAAACAGCAATTAAGCTTGCAAATTTCTTAAAAGAAAAGAATATTCCAACACTTGGTACTACTGCTGAACAAATTGATATGGCAGAAGATAGAGAAAAATTTGATGAGTTGCTTGAAAAACTTGGGATTTCAAGACCAAAGGGAAAAGGTATCTGGTCTGTAGAAGAAGGATTAGAAGAAGCTGAAAGATTAAAATTCCCAGTACTTGTTAGACCTTCATATGTAATTGGTGGTCAAGGTATGGAAATAACTCATGATGAGGAAGAATTAACATTTTATCTTGAAAATGCATTTAAGAAGGATAAGAAAAATCCAATTCTTATAGATAAGTACTTAATGGGTAGAGAAATAGAGGTAGATGCAATTTCTGATGGTGAAGATGTATTAATACCAGGTATTATGGAACACTTAGAAAGAGCAGGGGTTCACTCTGGTGATAGTGTTACAATGTACCCAAGTCAACATATATGTAAGGAAATTAAGGATAAGGTATTAGAATATACTAAGAAACTTGCTCTTGAAATAGGAATTAAGGGAATGATAAATATTCAATTTATTGAATATGAAAAACAACTTTATGTAATAGAAGTTAACCCTAGAGCATCAAGAACAGTACCATATATAAGTAAAGTAAGCGGAGTTCCAATAGTTGATTTAGCAACTAAGGTAATGCTTGGATCAAAACTTAAGGATTTAGGATATGGAGTAGATATATATAAAGAACCTGATGATGTTGTTGCAGTTAAGGTACCAGTATTCTCAACTCAAAAACTTCCAAATGTTGAAGTATCTCTTGGACCTGAAATGAGATCTACAGGAGAAGTTTTAGGTGTAGGTAGAACTTTAAATGAAGCACTATATAAAGGATTCATAGCTGCTAAGATGTTACCAGGTAAAGGAAAAATACTTGCAACTATAGATAAGCATAATAAGAAAGAATTCTTGCCAATAGCAGCTAGACTTGCAAAACTTGGATATCAATTTGTAGCAACAAAGGGAACTGCTGAATTATTAGCAACAGAAGGAATAAAGGCAGAAGTAGTAAGAAAGCGTGAAGAAGAAAATCCAAATATTTTAGATATAGTTAAGAATAAGGAAGTAGAACTTGTAGTTAATACTCCTTCAAAAGCAAATGATTCTAAGAGAGATGGATTCTATATAAGAAGAGCTGCTGTAGAAAGAAATATAGGTGTTATAACTGCGCTTGATACATTCAGAGCTATAGTAGATGTAAAAGAAGAAGGCCTTGAAAATAATAAGGATTTAGAAGTATTCAATATAAGTGAAATTTAATATAGATAAAAACTGCTTTAGAAGATAGTATCTTCTAAAGCAGTTTTTTATAATTATATGTCTAATAAATTCTTTTTATATTCATCATATAAAGCTCTAAGCTTTTCCATTTTTTCATCAAGTTCTATATAAAGTCTTGATGCTTGTTCATAATCTTCTGCATGGAAAGCGTTTTTAAGACGTGTAGCTAAAGATTTTGAATTATAAGTATCTTTAACTATATAATGTCTTAAATCGTCTATTTTCATCCAATTTGATACATCAAGATCAAGTGCCTTTGAATTAGAATGAAGAGGTCTAAATGTTCTTACTTCATCTATATATTTTGTAAGGATTCTATGTTCTATATCAGTTGCCCATCTTTCAAGTGCCCCTGTTTTATAACTTTCAATTATTTTGTCAGTCATAACAGAATTTCTTTTTAATATTGTAAGCTTTTCTGGATATTTGTTTATTGCAGTTAAGTTTTCATATACTGTTGCTGGGGCTTTACCAAAGTAAGTATTTCTTTCAGATTCAGTATAATGTTCGAAAACATCTTCTTCACTTCTGTAAGCACGATTCTTTTCTAAATAATCAGCTTCTTCTCCAGACTTCTTTGAAAGTTCAGATAAAAGAGCAGCTTCATCTTTACCACTATTTGTTGCATAAACAATTCCATCAAGCATTGCCATATATGAAACTGCCATAGTTATATATACATTACTATGTGGATTTGGTGAACGAAGTTCAAATCTTGTAGCAGCTGGATTTTTTAAATCTCTTATTAAACCAACAAGAACAGATCTATTTCTAGATGGGTTTGATGGACTTAAACCAAGAGAAGTAACTGTACATATAGGAGCTTCAAATCCAGGTTTTAATCTCTTTAAAGCATTAGTAGTTGATGATATAAATGGATTCATAATTTCGTAGTTTTTAAGAAGTCCCATTACAGCTCCATATCCGCATATACTTAAGAAATCATCCTTTGTTGCATGGAATAAGTTTATTCTCTTTCCATTTTTTAATTTTAAACTTACACCTAAATGTACATGCATTCCAGAACCTGCAACACCATCTATAGGTTTAGCCATAAATGTAACATCAAGACCTCTTTTTCTGAAGGTTTCTTTAACTAATATTTTTGCAAATAATTCATTATCTGCGCTTTGAACTGCTTCATCAAATCTCCAGTCTACTTCAAGTTGTTCCATTATATGATTAAATTCTCCAGTAGAATCTAATTTAGCTCTTACACCACCAACTTCTTTATGACCCATTTCAGGTTCGTAGCCATAAGCTTCTAAAAGAAGTAGAGTTTCTTCTAAGGCAGTTCTTACAGAACCTTTAGTTCTAGTCCAATAATGTTCATGTAGTTCTTGAGATGTTGATAATTCTTCTATTTCAGCTTGATCGTTAGGTGTTTTAACCCAGAATTCAAGTTCTGTAGCAGAAGTTATAACTATCTTTTCTATATCATCTTTTGATATTCCATAAGCTTTTAATACTTCAGGTTTAGTATCAAAAATATTATTTAATTCTTGTTTGAATGTGTCTACTGCTGAAGAAAGAATATGTCTTGAATCAACAGGTACACCATCATGATATAAGAAACAAGGAATTCTAAGAGTTCCTATAGGTTTATTAGTATCTTCATCAATGAAGTCATAATTGTAATCAATAAACCATTTGCAATTTAAATCTGCTACCATATCTACTTTAGCATTGTTTAATGTTGCTATTTTTGGTAACACAACAGATGATCCATCTGTTTGAACAGCTACACCATGTAAAAATGTATCTATATCATCTATAAATGCTTTTACAGGGATTTTTTCATCTGTAGCATTTCCTGATAAATCTATACCAATGCAAGATACAAATTTTATTTCAGGATGATTTTTTAATATAGCTTTTATGTCTTCGCTTTGATGTTTATCTTTGTCGATTGTATAAATCAAATCTTTAATCATAATGGTAATTCTACTAAATAATTTAGCAGAATTTGCTCACATCCTTTCCTTTAAATAATTAATATAACACACCAAAAATTCTATATTATTGAACTTAAACTGTCAATAATATATCAATTTAATATTTTTTCAATAACATATTATTTATCTGTTATATTTATAAGTATAATTTAGGTACAGATTAATAATAAGGGGGAAACTGCTAAAATATATGATTTTAATAATTCTTTAGTGTAAATTATTCTAATTATATTTTTAAATTACTTTTAAAATTTTTAAACTAAATTTTAAATAAAAAAAATCATAATTAAATTAAAGTATAATTTAAAAGATATTTAGAAGTATTACTACTCAAGCTATACTAATATCATAACGAAAATAAAATGTATTTATAAAAGGAGAAATGAGTTTATGAGAAAAGAGAGTAGTAAAAATATTAAAAGTAGAATTGTTGCAATTTCTCTTGCAGCAGCAAATAAGGCTGTTAATATTGATAAGGAATCTAAAAGAATTGCAAGAAAATGGAATACAGCTGCATAAGTTATAAGAATTTCCCCTTAGGCAGGTAATTAAATCTGCTTAAGGGGAGTTTTTTATTATTAAATTTAAGTTTTTATGCTAGACAAGATGGTAATGTGAAGTAACCTGAAATTTTTAAGAAGCTTGTAGCACTATTAGCACAACTGTCTTGTGTTGTAGTATTAAAAGTTACTGTAGTATTTCATACTGAATTATTACAGCAAAAATTAACGATTCTACTTATTTCGCTTGTGCAATCAGTAGGGCAGGAAGATGCTATTTTAGGGGTATCAATTTCATTAGGTATTATATCTTTGTTTTTTCCCATATTATTAATAACTTCTTAATTAAAAAATAATTTATAAACATAGTAATATACTATTCATTGAGAAAGTAATAGTGTACATATTTTTATGAAAATTGTTCTAAATTGTAATAATATGGTTTAAATTTATATATGCTAGATTTTTTATGTATAAAGTAATAAAATGATTATTATACAAATATATTCAGTAAAACTTATATAAATAAACTTTTAATTGGGAGTGGAGTTGAGGTATTTTGGACAAAAAAAATATGCCTATAGGCTTTTTTGATTCAGGCGTAGGTGGTCTTAGTGTATTAAAGGAAGCTTTAAAGATCATGCCAAATGAAAATTATATATACTTTGGAGATTCAAAAAATGCGCCATATGGAGTAAAAGATTTTAAAGAAGTTAAAGCTCTTACATATGAAGCAGTAGAATTTTTATTAAGTAAAGGAGCAAAGGGGCTTGTAATAGCATGTAATACGGCTACTAGCGCAGCTGTGGCAGCCCTTAGAGTAACATATCCTAAAATACCTATTGTGGGGATAGAACCGGCAGTTAAGCCAGCAGTTAAACTAAAAAGACCTGGTAAAATAATTATAATGGCCACACCAGTTACACTTAAGCTTGAAAAATTTCATAAACTATTAGATTTATATAAAGATGAAGCAGAAATCATTCCTATGCCTTGTGCTGGACTTATGGAATTTGTAGAAGCAGGTAATATTAATGGAAAAGAAACAGTAGAGTATTTAAAAGAAAAATTTGCACAATATAATAAAAATGATATAGCATCAATTGTCTTAGGATGTACACATTATCCATTTATTAAAGATACATTAAGTAAAATAGTAGGAGAAGATATTCCTATAATAGATGGTGGCATGGGAACATGCAGGGAAATAAAAAGAAGATTATCCGTAGCAGGGCTTTTAAGTGAATCAAAAGAAAAAGGTAGCGTAAAAATTTATAATTCATTAAATACTAAAGAAATTATGGATATATCTAATAGACTTTTGTTTTCTAAGTAATTTTGTTAAAATCATAATAATAAATATAATTTATTGTACATGAAAGGTGGATTAAAAAAATGAAAAACCCAATAGTAACTATAACAATGGAAAATGGTAAAACAATGAAAGCAGAGCTTTACCCTGAGGTAGCTCCAAATACAGTAAATAATTTTATAAGTTTAATAAATAAAAAATTCTATGATGGAATAATATTTCATAGAGTAATTCCAGGATTTATGATTCAAGGAGGATGTCCTGATGGAACTGGAATGGGTGGCCCTGGATATTCTATTAAAGGTGAATTTTCTAGAAATGGATTTAAAAATGAATTAAAACATACAAGAGGTGTATTATCAATGGCAAGAACTATGATGCCTAATTCAGCTGGAAGCCAGTTCTTTATAATGGTGGCAGATGCTCCTCATTTAGATGATCAATATGCATCATTTGGAAAAATAATAGAAGGTATGGAAGTTGCTGATGAAATTGTAAATACAAAAACTGATTATAATGATAAACCATATGAAGATCAAGTTATAAAAACAATGGAAGTTGAAACTTTTGGTGAAAATTATAACGAACCAGAAACAATGTAATAATTTTTAGGAGTGATTACTTGAAAAATAATAAGTGCATTCTAGTTTATGGATTGGAGAATGCTGAAATAATAGAGCTTACTAAAAGAAAAATTAAATTTATAATTATTACAAAAGAAATGTTAAACATAAAAATAAAAGATATTTTAAGTGGATTAAAGTCTAGTGAACCAAGTAATTTTAATATTTCAGAAAAGGTGATATTATTTAATAATTATGAAGATAACAAACTTCAAAAAAGTATAAAAGAAATTAGAAAATTTGTAAAAGGCGGCATTCTTGCAGTTGTAACTGAAACTTCAAGAGAATGGTCATTTGAATATTTAATAAATCATTTAATAGAAGAACGTGAATGGTTTAAAAATATGCAGAAATAGTAAGAATAAATTAATAAGGGAGAGGACAAAAGTGAGTAGAGTAGGGGAAAAGATAAAGAGTGCAAGAGAAAAAGCAGGACTTACTCAAAAAGCATTAGCTAAAAAGCTTGGAGTTGCTGAAAAATATATAAATGAAGTTGAACTAGGCAGAAAAGTAGCTCAAGAAAGTTTTATAGATAGAGCTGCAAAAATACTTAAGGTTGATTTAAATGATATAAATATGGTAGTAACTGATGAAGCCTTAATGGAGGAAAGAAAGCAAGAAGTAAAGGCAAATAAGGAAAGTTTAAAATCTAAGAAGCAAGCAAGAATATTAGGAGAAACATCTGAAGTATGGACAGAAGCCTTTTCATCAGTTTTAAAAACTATAAATATATATGATTATAATCTTAAGAATGTTTTTGGTAAAAAAGATTTACCTGTATATTCTAACAAGGTATGTGGGTATCCAGCAGATAAAGTATTATATATAAAAGTACAAGATAATGAAATGGCAGGCTTTAGAATCATGAAAGATGATATTGCTTTTGGTCATTTAATGAAAGAGCTTATAGGTACATCTGGAATATACTTAATAGAATTTGAAGGTAAAAGAGTGATAAGACAAGTAAAATCTTTAGGTGGTAGCAAAATACTTCTTATAAAAAATGAAAATAGTGTTCAAACTGAAACAACAGATATCCATAGCATTAAAATTATTGCAAAACTTGAGTCTGTAGAGTTTAATTTGTAATGAAAAAGTCAGCATATGCTGGCTTTTTTAGTTTTTTTAATATTATATTGTATTAATATTTTATAAATTGTATATTTGATTATATATATGTTAGCCAAGAATAAAAAGGAGGCAGTCGCCTTGTGCGACAAAAAATATGAGTATAGTATTAGAAAAAGTTATTAAAGATTCGCAAAATTTATATAATATGAAATTAATTGCAGGAGAAAAAGGATTAAAAAATATCGTGCAATGGGTTCATGTTGTAGAAGAATATAATATGAATAGTTTTTTAGGAGGCAATGAAATAATATTAACAACTGGTATTGCATGTGATAATGGACATTCATTATTAGATTTTGTAAAGATGTTATATAAGTGTGATGTATCTGCAATAATTGTTAATATAGGTCCTCATATACATGAAGTAACTAAAGATGTAATTGATTATTGTAATGAAAAATCAGTGCCTATTTTTACAATGCCTTGGGAAGTAAGAATAGAAGAAGTTACGAGAGATTTCTGTAGAAAGATAGTAAATAATGAAAATATCGAAAAAAATATTGTAAGTATATTTAAAGATATGATATTTGAATATGAAGATTATGTAATTGGTGTAGGTTCATTAAAAATAAATTTAGGTGATATTAGTAAGGAATTTAAAAAGACCATAGAGGTAGTTAAATTAGGTAACAAAACAGATAAAAATGTTATTTATTATGATGAAATAGGCATATATAAAATACTTCTTGAAGCAAAGGCAAGTAATGTATTAAATGATTTTTATAAGGATATATTAGAACCAATAGAAAAATATGATAAAGAAAATAATACATCTATGATTGAATTTATAAAAAAATACTTAGAAAACAATGGAAGCGTACAAGCTGTAGCTGAAGCAATGTTTGTACATAGAAATACTGTTAATTATCAGATTAATAAGATAAAAAAAATAACAGGAAAAGATCTTGGAGATTTAGAAGTTAAATTAAGTTTCTTGTTATGTACTTATATTAAAAACATATTATGATTTGTGCATAAGCACAATTAAAATTAGGCATTTGAAAAATTTACATATAAAAAATAATGCTATAATTATCTCATAAAATAAATAGTAAAGAGATAGCAAAGGAGCTATATATTTTAATGTGGCTCTTTTTCTATTGTTAATGAAAGGAGATAAAGTGTTATGAATGGAGCAGAAATTAAAGAAATGTCATTAAAGTATAATTTACAATCATGGAGTAAACAAAAGGGATTAAATCCTATTCCTATTGAAAAAGCAGATGGAATATATATGTGGGATTATGATGGAAATCGATATACTGATATGTGCTCACAATTAGTAAACTTAAATGTAGGGTTTGGAAATAAAAAAATAGCAGATGCAATTAAGGAGCAAGTAGATAAATATTGTTTTATAGCACCTAGTTATGCTACAGAGCCTAGAGCAAAGCTTGCAAAAATGATTATAGACCTTATGCCAGATAATATGGGAAAAGTATTTTTTACAAATGCAGGTGCAGATGCTAATGAAAATGCAATAAAAATGGCTAGAATGTTTACATTCCACCTAAAAATTATTTGCCTGGTGTAAGAAAAATTTGTGATGAATTTGGAATAATGATGATTTGTGATGAAGTAATGGCTGGCTGGGGTAGAACTGGTAAAATGTTTGCCTTTGAAAATTTTGATGTAAAACCAGATATTGTTACCTTTGCTAAAGGTGTAACTTGTGGTTATGTTCAACTTGGAGGATGTGTTGTAAGTAAAGAAATAGCAGCATATTTTGATGATCATCTTTTATCATGTGGTTTAACATATAGTGGGCATCCATTAGCTTGTGCAGCTGGTGTAGCATGTGTTAATTATTATAAAGAAGCTAATATTCTTGAAAATGTAAATAAAGTAGGAGCAGTATTAAAGAAAAAATTAGAAGAATTTAAAGAAGAATTTAAATGTGTTGGTGATGTTCGTTCTATAGGACTTTTCTCAGCAGTAGAATTAGTTAAAGATAAGAAAACAAAAGAAGCTTTAGTTCCATATGGAAAAGATCCTGAAGGAATAATGGGTAAAATAATAGGGATGTTAAAGGCTAAAGGATTTATGACATACTCACATGAAAATATGATTTTTGTATCTCCACCATTAATAATAACAGAAGAGCAATTATTAGAAGAGCTTGTTAAGTTAGAAGAAGTATTAGCAGTAGTTGATAAAGAGTTTATTTAATGGTAGTAATATAATTAAGTAAGGAGGGGATATAAATATGTCATATCAATTTACAGTACCTAAAAGAACAATAATGGGCAAGGATGCATTATTAGATAGTGTTAACATAATGAAAGATTATGGTACAAAAGCTTTAGTAGTATGTGGTAAGGTAATGACTAAAAATGGAACTATTGCTATGTTTACAGATTTATTGAAAAATGCAGGACTGGAGTTTCAAGTGTACAATGAAATAATAGGAGAACCTACAGATAAAATGATTGAAGAGGGTGTTAAGGTATATAAGGATACCAATTGCGATTTTTGTATTGGTATTGGTGGAGGAAGTCCCCTTGATAGTGCTAAGGCTATAGCTGCAATGAGTGTTTTAAGTGGCAAGATATCTGATTATATGGGAAAAGAAATAAAGGGAGATTTTCCACCATTAGTATTAATTCCTTCTACAGCAGGGACAGGGTCAGAAACAACTAAATTTACAGTAATTACAGATACAGAAAAAGATGTAAAAATGCTATTAAAGGGTGAAGATTTATTGCCAGATTTAGCAGTAATAGATTATAAGTTATCTTTAACAGCACCTAAAAGTATTACTGCAGCTACTGGAATGGATGCATTAACTCATGCAGTAGAGAGTTATACTTCAAGAAAAGCAAATGCATTAACAGATGTATATGCCATATCTGCTATTAAGAGGATATTTAAAAATTTGCCGCTTGTATATAATGATGGTAGCAATGAAAAAGCAAGAGAGCAAATGGCTATTGCCGCATTTGAAGCTGGAGTATGTATAAATAATGCATCAGTTACATTAGTTCATGGAATGAGCAGACCAATAGGAGCATTATTCCATGTGCCTCATGGAATATCTAATGCAATGCTTATTGTTGAATGTTTGAAATATGCATTAGATGGATGTTACGATAAGTTTGCAGATATAGCAAGAACTATCGATGTAGCAGATGATACAATGAGTGATAAGGAAGCTGCAAAGGAATTTTTAATTGCACTAGAAAAATTATGTGTTGTATGCGAAATACCTACATTAAAGGAGTATGGAGTAAATATGACAAAATTTAATAGTGTTATTGATAAGATGGTAAATGATGCAATAGCTAGTGGAAGTCCTGGCAATACTATTAAAGATCTAACAAAAGAGGATTTAAAAAATATCTATTTAAAGTTGTAAAAATAAAAAATGTTAATGAGAGATGGTACGCATTTATGTGTGTGCCTTTTTTCATATATTGCTTAAGGAGGTGTATCTATGAATTCTAAGGAAAAATTAGGAATGATAATAGTGTTATTATGTGGTGCTATGTGGGGGTTAAGTGGAGTTTTAGGAGAGATGTTATCTATTTTTGGACTTATGTCTGTGCAATATACTTATTTTGCTGCAGTAAATGCAGCTAATGCAGCTACTGCAACTGTATTACAATATACTTATCCTATATTAGTATTAGTTTGTACATCTGTACTAGCTAAAAAAAGCCCTAACCCATATGAAATTGTTGCGATTATTATGGCATTTTTAGGAGTAGTATTAATTGCAACACATGGCAAATTGAATTCATTAACAATTTCACCAAGTGCACTTTTTTGGGGGTTAATTTCTGCCTGTTGTTTTGTATTTTATACTATGTATCCTAAAAAGATCTATAAGAAAATTGGACTGCTAGAAACTATGGGATGGGCATTTATAGTAGGAGGAGTAGTTTTGTTAATTGTAACTAATGCATATGCACAAAAGGTAACAATTAATATGAATTCAAGTGTTATATTTTTGTTAATAGCTGTATTTGGTACATTGGTTCCCTTTTGCATATATGGAAGAGGAGTTGAAATTTTGGGTAATATAAGAGCAAGCTTATTTGTTACTGTAGAACCAATTTGCAGCGCCATATTAGCCTTTTTTATTCTAAAAACTAGTTTTAAGATAATTGACATAGTAGGATTTTTGTTCATAATTTCTGCAGTTGAATTAGTAGCATATAAATCATTACAGGAAAGTAAATTGAAAAATAATTAAATGTGCAGTTGCACAAAAAAACATAAAAATCTTTAGTTTACTTAATATTGTTTCTAATTTAGACCTCTGATATTATAAGTGTATGTGGAATATCCACCTTTTTTTTATTTATAAAATTATACACAGAAACTAGTTTTTATTCATATACTATAAAAGCAATTTTTAAGGAATGATAATTATAGCTGAAAATATAGGAAGTCTTCTTACAAATATACCTAAAGAAGTTTTGACAAAGCTTAATATATCCATGACTAGTACATCAAGCTTAGGAGATACGTTAGAAATTGTAGTTATTTATTCTAATAAACAGAAAGCAGAAGAAGCTGTTAATAATCTTAAAGGAAAATTTGAAGATTTAGGATATAATTTTGCAATAATTACAGTAGATACATCTAAAATTACTCAATTAGCAATGGAGTCTTCTATTCAATATATAGAATTTCCTAAGTCATTTTATTTTAGTGATTATGAAAGTAATGAAGCTGCTTGTATTATAAAGTCAAGAAATACTTTTAATACTGAAGGAAGGGGCGTTATAATAGGCTTTATTGATTCTGGTATTGATTATACTCATCCTGCCTTTTTGGATTTTAATGGAGATACAAGAGTAAAATATATATATGATTTAAGTATAAATGAACAAAAAGTGTATACAGAAAATGATATAAACATGGCATTAAAAAACAGTGATCCTTATAGTATTGTCCCTGTTTATGATACTACTGGTCATGGAACTCATGTAGCAGGTATAGCTGCAGCAGGTGGAAATATTAACATAGATTATTATGGTGTAGCCCCTAAAGCATCTATAATTATGGTTAAAAGTAGCAGAGGTTATTATTCTTTAAGTACTAATATTATGAGAGGAATTAAATTTTTAGTAGATAAGTCTGTTGAATTAAACATGCCCCTTGTAATTAATATGAGTTTAAGTACAAATGATGGAGCACATGATGGAAAAAGTATTTTAGAAAAGTATGTTAGTACAATAGCAGATCTAAATAGATTAACAATTGTTGCAGCTGCTGGGAATGAAGGTGATACATCTAATCATATAGGAGGTAACCTTGAAAATAATACAAATGTGAAATTTGAAATTTCTAAAGGAGAATTTAATGTTGTAATTAATTTATATAAATCTATACTGCCAATAATATCTATTAATATAATAACACCAACGGGTAAATCTACAGGAAGTATAGAGGTTAAAGAAGGATATACAGAAGGGGTAGTATCTGGTAATAAATATCAAATATACAATTCTGGACCTAAACCTTTTGATTTAACGGGAGAAATTGGAATATCATTAAATAATAGTGGCAAAGAAATATTATCAGGACTTTGGACAATTGAAATAAATATATTAAATGAGTATAGAGGTATATATGATATGTGGCTTCCAACAGCAGAAGGATTAAACAAGAGTACAAAATTTTTAAAGCCTACAATTTCAAATACTCTAGGAATTCCGGCAACAGTATATAATGTTATTTCAGTAGGAAGCTATGATTATAAAACAAGAGGGATATCTTCTTTTAGTGGAAGAGGTATTTTTGATTTAAAAGAAAGTAATATAAAGCCAGATATAGTTGCACCAGGACAGGGGATTATTGGACCTATACCAGATAATTCTTATGATAGAAAAACAGGAACATCTATGGCAACACCTCACGTATCTGGAGCATGTGCATTAATGATGGAATGGGGAATAGTAAATGGAAATGATCCATATCTTTATGGGGAAAGATTAAAATATTATATGATTATTTCTTCAAGAAGAGAAAGAAGGGATTTAGAATATCCTAATAATTCATGGGGATATGGAGAACTTTGTCTTTATAATTCTATGGAAAATCTTATAGACTCCTTAGGCATTACATTAGGAAATGTATACAGAAATGATAGGAGAATAATAGATACAAATAATTATTCAAATTTTGATGAATATATAAAAGGTGTAATTAATAATTCAAATGAAATAGTAGATGCTGCATTTGAATTTAGTTCTGTTTCTCAAGTAAATGAAATTAATAAAATTCCAGGGGTTTCAGCTATTTTAATAAGCAATACTTATGGAATTGTATATATGCCTTTTAATAAACTTGAAGAGGTAAGAAGAAATGTAAAAAAATTAATTTTTGATGAAGTTGAATCTCTGCTTACTTTGTCGGAAACAAGTCCCCTGCAGGCAAGTGAAGCCATATCATATCAAAATGGAAAGCTTCTTGATTTAAGAGGAAAGGGAGTAATAATTGGCATAATGGATACGGGGATAGATTATTTAAATAAGGAATTTCAAAATGAAGACGGAACTACAAGAATAATATCTATTTGGGATCAAACACTTGAAAATATTGAACCTGTAGTGGGATTAAATATTGGAAGAGAGTTTAATAGTAATGAGATAAATGATGCTATAAGGGCAAATAATGAAGGAAAAGATCCTTATGAAGTAGTTGCAAGCAGAGATTACAATGGACATGGAACTATGGTTGCATCTGTTGCTGCAGCAAAGGGGTATAACAAGGAAGTAAGGGGAATTGCTCCTGATTCTTATATTGCAGTAGTTAAATTAAGACCAGAAGGTAAAGATAGGTTAGAAGTTTCTGGTGTTACAAAGGAAAATGTACTTGCATTTAGTGAAGTTAGTATAATATCGGCTATGGTATATTTTGTAAATATTAATTCAAGGGAAAAAAAGCCAATTGTTATAGTTATTCCTCTTGAAACTAATGGAGGTGCTCATGATGGAACTAGTTTAATATGTCAAGTTATTGACAGGTATGTAGATGTATTAGGAAACGTAATAGTAACTGGTGTTGGAAATGAAGGAAATAAAGAGACTCATAAGGAGGGAAGAATAGAGAAGGCTAAGGATACTGATGTTATAGAAATAAGAGTAGGTAATAATCAGAATTCATTAGCATTTTTTATATGGGTAAAGAAGCCTAGCGTAATGGCCATAGAAATTTCTTCACCAACAGGAGAACGTATAAGTAAAATACCTATAAAAGTTGGAGAGGAAAGAAATATAAGATTTGTATTTGAAAAAACATTAATGTCAGTTAAGTATATTCTTTCAAATGAAAAAAATGGGTGCCAAGCTATTTTAATAAGAGCTATTGGTTTAAAGCCTGGAATATGGAAATTTACCTTACATGGGGAATTTATTGTAGATGGAGAATATTCCTCATGGCTTCCACAATCAAAACTTTTGTGTGAAGGTACCAATTTTTTAGAATCAAGCCAAAGTATAACATTATCAGATAATGCTACCACAAGAAAAGGTATTTCTGTTGCATATTATGATCAAAACAATAATTCTATTGTAGGATCTTCAGGAAGAGGGTTTACATGGGATAATAGAATAAAACCTGATATTGCAGCAGGGGGAATAAATGCAAAAATTACTAAGCCTGGAGGAGTTACAGGTACTGCAAGTGGTTCTTCTGTTTCCGTAGCTGTTTTGGCAGGAGTATGTGCAATGATTTTAGAATGGGCTATAGTAAATGGAAATAATCCTAATATTTATGTGGATGATATTCTTGCATATATAATTCGTGGTGCTAAAACAAGAACAGGAGATGAATATCCTAATGAATATTGGGGCTATGGAATGGTTAATGTTGATTATATTTTTGAAGCTATTAGGGGAAATTACAGAGCATTAAATGGATATAAAGAGTATTTTGTAAATAATCTTTTTGTTAGAATTCCAAGTAGTTAGTAAAGGTAAAAAGTAATAATAAAACATAGATATAAAATATTGACATATATTGAGGCTTCTTTTATATTTAAAAAGAATATATATAATAAGCATTTTTAGGGGGGAAACAATTGTGGTAGATAGAAAATTACAAGAATATTTAAATGATTCATTAGAAGTGTATGAATTATTAAGAAAGAAAAAGCAAAGCAAATTAGAGTCTTTTATAGATTTTTGGCTTAGTGGATTGTTAACACTTAAAGATGGACTAAAAGTAGAAGGGGCACATTATCTAATTATATATAAAGAAAAGAGTTTATTATTAACTATAAAAAATATAGGGATTTAAAAGGAATTATATAGTTATAGTTGGAAATAAGGAATTGCTTGGAATAAACAATGTAAAAGTTAACACAATATTCATATTATAATTATAAAAATGTGCTATAATAAACTTGTGGTAAGAAATTAGACATAAACAAGCATTACGCTTGTTTTTATAAAAATCAAGACTTAGTCTTGGGGTATAAAAGGTAAAAGAATTAATGAGAAAAACATCAGGAATGGGTATCCTGGTGTTTTTTATTTTTCTTTAATATAAGTAACAAGTTATAAACTTTAAAATATAATATAAAGTAATAGCATTTTTTATGGAGAAATAAATGGCTGAAATAGGAAGATTAAGAATTCAATGTTTTAATGGAGAGAGTTATATACCTGTTGATAAATGTAAGATTACAGTTAATCCATCTTCTACAAATCAGGAAGATGCATCTAAGTATACTAATATTATTCTTACAACAGATTCTTCCGGATTAAGTGAAGTAATTGACTTAGCAGCACCACCAAAGGCATATTCTCAAAGTCCTTTAGATGATGTAACTCCTTATGGTTTATATAATCTTAAAATTGAAAGAAATGGCTTTGATGATGTATTTATAAAGGGAGTTCAAATATTTTCAGAGCAGTTGGCAATTCAAAATGTAAGTATGCCAGAATTAAATACAAGAAGTGAGAAAAAGAGGCAGACAGGAAATGATGATATATTAATACTTCCTAATACATTAAATGGCGATTATCCGGAAAAAATACCAGAGGCTTCTGAAAAGCCATTACCACCACCATCTAGTGGAGTCGTGCTTCAACAGCCTGTGGTGCCCGAATTTGTAACTGTGCATCAGGGAAGTCCTAATGATAATACTGCACCTAATTATAAAGTATACTATAAAGATTATATAAAAAATGTAGCATCTTGTGAGATATATTCAACATGGCCAGATAGTACTATAAGGGCAAATATATATTGTATAATATCTTTTACCTTAAATAGAATATATACAGAATGGTATAGAGGTAAGGGGAAAAATTATGATATAACAAGTTCCACTGCTTATGATCATGCATTTAATTATGGAAGAAATATTTATGAAAATATAAGTAATGTTGTAGATGAGATTTTTTCAACATATATTAAAAGATTTAATAGAAAACAACCTTTATTAACACAATATTGTGATGGGAAAAATGTTCAGTGTCCTGAATGGCTTAGTCAATGGGGTAGCAAGTATTTAGGAGATCAAGGAAAGGTTCCTTATGATATATTAACTTATTATTATGGAGATGATATAGAGCTTAAAAGGGCTAGTCAAGTAACAGGAAGTCCATCATCTTATCCTGGATATACACTAACTATAGGATCAACTGGTGAATCAGTAAGGAATGTTCAGGAATATTTAAATAGAATAGCTAAAAATTATCCTCTAATTCCTACTGTTGCTGTAGATGGTGTATATGGAGAAAATACAGCTGAGGCTGTAAGAGTATTTCAAGATATTTTTAGTTTGCCAAAAACTGGTCAGATAGATTATGCTACTTGGTATCAAATATCAAACATATACGTTGGAGTAAGTAAAATAGCAGAACTAAGAGGTGATAATATATTTATTCCTCCAACTGATATGCTTGGTTTTAGAAGCAGCAATAAGGCTCCAAGATTTACGTATCCTCTTAATTAGTTTATTTTACAGACCTTCAAAATTAAAACTTGGAACAAATTCAGTAGTGTTTGAGCCAGTATCTTGAATAAAACCATTTTTAACGCCAATTGATGCTGCATAATCAATTAATGTTTCATAATGTTTTTCATTAAGAGGTTTGTTTATTTCGGGATATTTTTTTGCATTAAACATGGGTGTATACTGGTTCATTATGCTTATGTATACATTGTCTTTAAAGGTATTATATATGGCATCTATTACTTTCTTAGAGTCAAATAATAAACCAGGAAGCATTAGATGACGTATTATCATACCTTTTTTTATTATGCCATTTTCATAAAATTTAGGACTTCCTACTTGACTATACATTTCTTCTAAAATAGGCATTAAATTTTCTTTATAATTATTAACTTTAGAATATTTTACTGCATATTTATCATCAAAATATTTAAAATCAGGAAGATATACATCAATATATCCTTTTAAAAGTTCAATAGTTTCTAATGAGTCATAGCCATTTGTATTGTATAAAATAGGAATTAATAAGCCTCTTGATTTTGCAATATCTAAAGCTTCTATTATTTGTGGTACATAATGAGTTGGTGTTACTAGGTTTATGTTGTTTGCTCCTTGTTTTTGAAGATTTAAAAATATTTCTGCTAAGTGATTTATTGATACTTCTTTGCCTTTAAATTCTTGGCTTATTTCGTGATTTTGACAAAACACACATTTGAAGTTGCAGCATGAAAAGAATACTGCACCAGAACCTTTTTTACCTGAGATAGGTGGTTCTTCAAAAAAGTGAAGTGCAGCCCTTGCAATTAAAACCTTTGAAGAAGCATTACAAGCACCAAGATCCCCTTTTAATCTATTTACATTGCAATGTCTATTGCATAAAGTACAGTTTTGTAAGTATTCTTTATATTTCATTTTTTTCTCCTATTTTAATAGAATTTTTTTATGTAATTTTTTATTTTATCGTAATTTAAAATAATTATGTATTTGTAACCTAAATTAATCCAACCTAATGATTTAAAATTATTTAATACTTTATTTATGGTAGGTCTGGATAAGCCTATTATTTTAGATAATTCTTCTTGTGTATAATTTATATTCATTAAATTATCTTTTATACATTTAAGGCAAAATTAGGTCCTTCTAATATTATAGAATTAACTAAATTTTTATCAATGACTATTATTTCTGAATTTTCTAAAGCAATACAGGAGGAACGTCTTATATCACCACTAAAAAAAGAAGAAGCAGCAAATATTCCTTTGGTTCTTAAAATAAAAATTGTTTTTTCATTGCCGTATTTTGATGCTGAAAATATTTTTGTTGCTCCAGATTCTAAGAAATAAAAATTATTGGATTTTTCACCTTGATGAAATATGTATTGACCTTTTAAAAATAATCGTGGTTTCTTGTATTTTTCAAGTATTTTTAAAAGCTCATCTATATTTTTATAGCCTGGGATTTTTTTATATTGTACATACTATCAGCCCCATTTTAATATAAACAAAACTTATAAAAAAAGTATATTACTTTTAATTTGAAATGTTAAGTACTTAACATTTATAAATATAGATATTTGATAAAATTGTAGTGAAATAAATTATTTTTAGGAGGGATTTCTTTTGAAAAGTAATTTTAAAAGAATATTTTTATATGTTTTGGGACTTTTTATTATGTCTGTGGGAATAGCATTTTCAGTAAAGTCTGATCTTGGAGTTTCGCCTGTAAGTACAATACCTTATACTATGACATTAATTTTAGGAATAGAAATGGGTAAGGCTACTATAATATTTCATATAGCACTTATTTTTGTTCAAATATTAATATTGGGAAAGGCATTTAAAAAGAAAGATTTTTTGCAAATTGCAGTTGCATTTATGTTTGGATATTTTACTACTTTTTCTAATTTTCTTATGTCCTTTGTACCTGAAATTACAAGTTATCCTATAAGACTTGTATTTCTTGCCATAAGCATTATGTGTGTAGCAATAGGAATTCTTTTATATATGTCAAGTGATATTGTTCCATTAGCAGGAGAAGGTGTAATGCTTGGAGTATTTACAAGGCTTTTCAAGAAAAAGATACTATCATTTATGGGATTAAATGGTGAAAGTATAAAAAAAGAAGAACATCAAAGGGCAGTAGCATAATTTACTTGTTTTTTGCAAGATTGTTCTTATAATAAAAAATTATACTTTGAGTAATAAATATTAAGCTTAAAAGTCCAAAAATAGGATAAAGTGTAGTAATTAAATTAGTAAATCCTATTTGAGATATTAAAAGGGCAGTAAAAAGAATTATGAATATTCCTTTTTTAAATTTTATATTAAATGATTGCTCTAAAGTTTTACTTATAGAATATACATCGGATACTTCTGTAGAAAACATTTCAAGAAGTATTACTATAACAAGTATAGCTTGGATAATTGGACCAAATCTATGAGCTACATAAAGTAAAGGAATTTCATATTCATATATATATGGAGTATTTATTGTAAGAAGTAAGTTTATCATTAAGCAAAGAAGTGTAAGGAATATACTACCAAGTATTATTCCTCTTTTCATAATTTTATGATTATTTGTTTCATTGCTTAAGGGAATAATAACACCAGAACAACATAAAACATTATAGCCTGAATAAAGAATAGTAGAAATTAATACTCCATTCTTTTTGGGATGGCATAATACTATATTTTGAAGTGATATTTGATCTTTGAAAAATGCAAAATACAAAATTACTATAAGAGTTATTGAGGTTAAAAGAAGAGGAACAATAAGGCTGTTAACTTCAATTAGACCATTAGTACCTCTAAGTAAAAAAATATAAGCTACAATAAGCATAATAATAGAGCCAATTATTTTAGGAATAGAAAAAAACTGATTCATTATAGCACCACTGCCAGCAAGGATTATTGAAGCACTTGATATTAGGTAAAGGGTTGTTATAACGCCTGTTAATTTTCCTAAAATATTAGGGCTTATTTTTTTTATTGCATCACTATAAGAATTTAATTTATAAGTATAACCTATTTTTGCTAAGATACTTCCGATTATAATATAAAATGCCCCACATAATGGAATAAATATAAAACTTTTTGCTCCAAATATAGTAAAAAATTCAGTTATTTCTTTTCCTGAAGCAAGGCCAGCACCTACAATTGTTCCTATAAATACAACAGCTATTTGAAAAGTTTTTAATAAATCATTTTTCAATTACTTTCACCACAAAGATTATTAATTAGTAAAGTATATTAAAATACTTAACAAAATATACTAATATTAATGATATAATTATGAAAGATAATAAAAAATTTAGTATAGGAGATTAATATGTGCAAGGAATGGAATGGCAAAAGATATCATAGTTTAAATTATTTCTTAAGAAATAAATTTGGAGAAAAGGTATTTAAAATATCACTAGATGCAGGTTTTTCATGCCCTAATAGAGATGGTACTATAAGTACAGGTGGGTGTGTATTTTGTAGTGAAAGAGGTTCTGGAGATTTTGCTGGAGATAGAAATTTTTCTATTCATAAGCAATTTACTGATATAGAAGAAATGATGGCACATAAATGGAAGCATGGAAAGTATATTGCATATTTTCAAGCGTATACAAATACTTATGCACCAGTTAATATTCTTAGAGAAAAATATTATGAAGCATTAAAGGAAGAAAATGTTGTAGCTATTGCTATTGCTACAAGACCAGATTGTTTACAGGAAGATGTTTTAGATCTTTTAGAGGAAATTAATAAAAAATATTATGTATGGGTAGAACTTGGGCTTCAAACAACAAATAATGATACAGCAAAAATAATAAATAGAGGATATACATTAGATGTTTTTGAAAATGCTATATTAAATTTAAAGAAAAGAAATATAGATTTTGTTGTGCATTCTATATTTGGACTTCCTGGTGAAAATGAGCAAGACATGATAAAAACTGTAGATTATATAGCCCATTCAGGTGCAAAAGGAATAAAATTTCACCTTCTTCATTTAATGAAGGATACACCTCTTGTAAAGTTTTATGAAAGAGGTGAACTTAAATTTTTAGAACAGGACGAATACATAAATCTTATATGTGAATCAATAACTAGACTTCCACAGGATATGGTGGTTCATAGGCTTACAGGAGATGCACCAAGAAAACTTTTAATAGGTCCTATGTGGAGCCTTAAAAAGTGGGAAATTTTAAATGCTATTGATAATAAAATGAAAAATGATAATTTATATCAAGGTCTTAACTTTAAATAATTTAAGTATAAAGCCAAGTTAACTCTGAATCTTTTTTTGAATATTCAATAAAAAAACTATCAAGTTCAATACTTTTATTTATATCATTTTTAGCAAGGTCATATTTTTTCATTTTAGCAAAAGTACAACCTCTGTTGTAGTAAAGATAAGCTACTGAGGGGTTGTTTTTTATGCCTTCACTTAGGTAGTATATAGCAGTATCAAAATTATTTTGTTCTTTATACATAACAGCTAAGTTTAAATAGCTTGATGGGTATGATTTGTTCATTTTAATTGATTTTTTGTAAAACTTTTCTGCTTCTTTAGATCTATTAAGTTTTTTTAAAACAACTCCCATATTATAAAGAATTCTATACTCAGAAGGGTTTATTTTTAGAGCCTTTTTAAAGTAATTTAGTGCTTCTTCATTTTTATTTTGCTTTTCTAAAATAGAACCAATATTTCCATAAGCCCAAAGATAATCTGAATTTATTTCTATAGCACTTTTATAGCACCTTATTGCACATGAAAAGTTTTTTAAATCATCATAAATACATCCAAGATAAAAATAAGCAGTATCATAATTAGGATTAAAATGAATTGCCTTTTTGTAATAGTGTATAGCTTTTTCTAAATCCTTTTTATCATCATAAATGATAGCAAGACCATAATATGCATTAGCACATTCTTCATCTATTGAGATAATTTCATTATACTTTTCTATGGAAAGATCTTTAAAGCCAAGTTCGTCATAAAGTAGAGCTATATCTAGCAGAAGGTCTAGATCTTTTTTACCTAAAGTAAGCTTAGAGGCTTTTATGTAGAACTTTAAAGCCTTTGTATGGTCATTATTCATTAATGAGTTTTCAGCTAAGTTTATATAATTATTAAATAAATATTCATTGTTTTTCAAGGATAATGCCTCCTAGTTATTATCTTTTATATAGTTTAGAATTTTATTTGCTACATTGTCAATATAAACTAAAAAATATTGTCTTATATAAAGATTTAATGAATAAACTTATAATAAGGAAGTTTATAAACATTTTAAAGGAGCTAATAATGAAAAATAAGAAAAGCTGGTTAATTATATTTATAGGAATGGTAATGGCATTTTTGTATATATGTATTTCATGTGTATTTTATACAAGGTTTAATGAGGCATTAACTGAAATTAGTAAATATCAAGTGAATATTATGAAAAGTGGTTTATCAATACAAAAATTAATAATAATAAGTTGTTTATTTATAATCTTTATTACAATATTTTTTATATCAGTATTTGTAAATATGGGGGTTAAAGCTCAATCATATGAATGTACTATAGGTATGCTACATTCAGAAATTGTAAATGCAGAAATCCAAAATCATAGAAAAGAACTTGAAAGCGAAGAAATTCAGTTGAAAAATAGAGAAAAAATTGAATATGTTCAAAGTATTTTAAAGGATGTAGAGAATAGGGGGAGAAATGTAATAGAAAATATGCAAGGATCTAATGACAAAGTTGCTCAAAATATTCAAGAGGAATTTAACAATATGGTTAGTGGCTTAGAAGAGGCTTTCAATAAACTGGATATGTTTATGGATAAAAATTGCAAATAAGGTATTGACTTAGAGTTAACTTCAGCTTGTATTATAAATATGGATTGTCAACACTTTTTTATACAGTTATTATTCGGTCATATTAGAAATTCTATATTCCACTGGTGTCATATAACCTAAAGCACTATGTATGCGTTTGTTGTTATACCATAGAACATAACTTCTTAATTCTAATTTTAATTGTTCCAAGCTTTCAAAAATCCTATCAAATGCAAATTCAGTCTTCATTATTTGGTGTATTTTTCTTCTTGAAGCTATTATATCTTGTCTTGCTTTTTAAGTTCAACTTTTATTTTTCTTGTTCCATAGTTATTTTTACTTTCTCTAAATATTGAAATAACTGCACTTTCAAGTTTAGTATTGCATACTCTAATTTTTCTTTTATAATATACTAAACTTCTAGGAATATTTAAAACTCTGCACATTGCGCTGATACTGTACTTTTTTTATTTGATAAAATAATTTCTATTTTCGTGCCATTATCAGCGCTGCTTGCTTTAAAATATCATTCTCCATCAATAATTGTTTATTTTCTTTTCTTAAACGTATTAGTTCATTTTCTGCATCGGTACGATTATCTTTGGCCTTGAAAGAACCAGAATTGTTATAATCTTTTACCCATTTATTTATTGTAGATTTTGCTATGTCATATTCTCTTGAAATGTCTGCTGTAGATTTGCCATTTTGTTTTAATGCAACTATTTGCTTTTTAAACTCATCAGTGTAATTTGTTGATTTTCTAGCCATAATATTTCTCCTTGTATAATTTTTAATATTATATCACCACCGAATAATTTATGTCTAATTAATTATAACCAGTCCATGTAAATGCCAAATTCTTTCGATTCCTTGCAATTCAAGCGATTCTACCAATTTACAGTTCTTACTTTCCCTCAACAACCTGAAAAATGTAGAATTTTAAGTAATAACTTTCATCATTATTCCATAAGATAGGATGATCAGCTGATTGAGTTCTAAATTCAACTTGACGAAGCATCTTGTGTGCATCAAGAGAAGCTTCCCATATAGTTGCTTTTAACATTTCTTCACTCATATAATGTGAGCATGAACATGTTATAAAGTATCCACCTGGTTTTACCATTTTTAAACCTCTAAGATTTATTTCTTTATAACCTCTTTTAGCAGCATTAATAGTGTTTTTTGATTTTGTAAAAGCAGGAGGATCAAGTATTACAACATCAAATTGTTTTCCTTCTCTTGACCAGTTGCCTAAAACATAAAAAGCATTATGACATTCAAATTTAACTATATCTTGAAGATTATTAAGTTTTGCATTAGCTTTTGCACACTCTATAGCATGTTCAGAAACATCAATACCCAAAACTGATTTTGCACCACTTATTCCGGCATTAAGTGCAAATGAACCAGTATGAGTAAAACAATCTAATACAACTTTACCTTTGCATATTCTGTGTATAGCAGCTCTGTTTTCCTTTTGATCTAGGAAGAATCCTGTTTTTTGGCCGTTGGCAAGGTCTACTATGTATTTAACACCATTTTCAACTATTTGGACATTTGTATCAAATTCTTCTGTTAAAAAACCTTTTTTTTGTTCTAAACCTTCTATTTCTCTTGTTTTTATATCACTTCTTTCATAAACACCTTTTGCATTATAATTATTTACAAGTATATCTACAATTAAATCTCTATATTTATCCATTCCAAGAGTAGATATTTGAATAACATAATAATCTTCATATTTATCTATTGTAAGTCCTGGAAGACCATCAGCTTCACCAAATATTATTCTGCATGATGATGTATCAATTACAGTTTTTCTATATTCAAATGCATCAGCAAATCTTTTTAAGAAAAAGTTTTTATTTATTTCTTCATTTTCATTTCTAGTCATAATTCTTATAGCTATTTTACTTTGATCGTTTATATATCCTTTGCCAATAAAGTAATGTTTGTGATTGTATACTTCAACAATATCACCATTTTCATATTCACCATCATATTCTTCTATTTCATCTGTGTATATCCAAGGTCTTCCGTTTACTGCTTTTTTATCTTTTCCTTTATATAAATAAAATTTACACATATACTTAGTCTCCTCTACTTTGTTCTTATTTGTCATTATATCATATATTCTTTGTTAGATAATTATATATTAATTTTCAAGAAAACAGGGAATAAATAAAAAATAGACAAAAAGTAATGAAAACTATTGAAAATATCCTGAAAATTGATAGAATGTTATTTAGTACATAATAATTTTGAAAATGGGGGCAATATTAAAATGAGTATTATTGTTACAAAGTTTGGTGGAAGTTCACTTGCAGATGCTTCTCAATTTAAAAAAGTTAAGGAGATTATAACTTCAAATCCTGACAGAAAATACGTTGTGCCATCAGCACCTGGTAAAAGGAACAAAAAAGATACTAAAGTAACAGATTTATTATATCTTTGTCATGCACATGCTGAAGCAGGAATATCTTTAGATGATGTATTTAAATACGTTGAAGATAGATATCAAGGAATAGTAGATGACTTAGAATTAAACTTTAACATTAAGAAGTATTTAGATGTTGTAAAAAAAGATCTTGAAAATGGAGCTTCAAAAGATTATGCAGCAAGTAGAGGTGAATATTTAAATGGATTAGTACTTGCTAATTATTTAGGATATGAATTTGTAGATGCAAAAGATGTAATTGTATTTACAGAAGACGGTTCGTTAAACAGTGAAGCCACTAATAAAGCATTAAATACTAAATTAAAAGATATAGAAAGAGCAGTTATTCCAGGATTTTATGGAGCAGATGAAGACGGAAATATAGTAACATTTTCAAGAGGTGGATCAGATGTAACAGGGGCTTTAGTTTCTGCAGCAGTTAAAGCCAAGCTTTATGAAAACTGGACAGATGTTTCAGGATTCTTAATGGCAGATCCAAGAATAGTTGAAAATCCAAAGGCAATAAGTTCAATTACTTATAAGGAACTAAGAGAACTTGCATATATGGGAGCATCAGTATTACATGAAGATGCAATATTCCCAGTTAGAGAAGCTGGAATTCCTATAAATATAAAAAATACTAATAAACCACAAGATGATGGTACATTGATAGTTAAAAATAGTGATGATCAAAATTTAGCTAAGACAATTACAGGAGTTGCAGGTAAGAAAGATTTTACTGTAATTGCAATAGAAAAGGCTATGATGAATTCTGAACTTGGATTCTGCAGAAAGGTACTTGGAGTTCTTGAAATGAATGGTGTTTCATTTGAATGTATGCCTTCAGGAATAGATTCAGTATCAGTTGTGATTTCAGATTCTGAACTTAAAAATAAGAAAGATAGAATTGTTCAAGAAATAAAGAGAAGTTGTGATCCGGATTCTATAGAACTTCATCCTAATATGGCTTTAATTGCTACAGTTGGTAAGGGAATGGCTAAAAATAAAGGTGTAGCAGGAAGAATATGTAGTGCATTATCATTAAGTGGAGTAAATATAAGAATGATAGATCAAGGTTCATCAGAAATTAATGTAATTGTAGGAATAGAAAATGATGATTTTGAAAAAGGAATAAGAGCTATATATAATGCTTTTAATTAATTATTATATATAAATTAAATGGGTACTTATAAAATGATTTTTAATCAATCATTTTTATAAGTACCCTATTTGTATTATTTGAGGGGCTTAATTTATTTTTTCCTTCTTGTGCCTCGGTTTCCTGTAAGTATATTATGAAGAGAAGGAGCATATTTTAATAGAATACTACTAAGTAGTATAGCAATTAAAATGGCACAAGTAGGATATATAAAGTATGTAACTAGATTAAAAGCAAATGAGTTTGCTAAGAATACTAGTGTATACTGTATAACAATATCTAATAAGGGTTCGTGAAAACAATAAATAAAATCTTGAGTAAAGATTCCAGCCAGTACAGTTTTTAAACATAAAATTACAAGCCATAAAATTAGGCTTATTATAATTTTGTTTTTGCTTATTTTGCTATATTTTACTAAAAGATAAATTATTGGAGACAAAATAGTATATATAAACAATTGTTTTATAAACCAAAATTGAAAATTTGGTGGATTATATAAAACATTAAAAAAGCCTCCATCACTGTAGTTTGTTTTCATATCATTTATAGGCATTATATCTATATTTTTTAGTAGATAGCATAATCCTATTCCAATGATTGACCAAATTAAATAAGGAATCATTAAGGATAAGAATCGGCTTTTAACTTTATAAAAATATTTTTCTATAGATAATTTATATGTTAAGAAAAATAAATATCCAGAAATCATAAAAAATATTGGTACAGCTATTCTTGTAAATCCATTGCATAGAAAAAATTCTATAAATGTTGCAATGTTTAACCCTTCACTAATTGTAGTTTGGGGTAAAAGAAAATTGTCAGTAAAATTATAGCAGTGTAAGAACACAACCATTATTATACATATGAATGAAATAATTTTAATCTTTGAACTTAAGTATTTATTCATACATATTCCCCTTGTAATTATTAAATATATAAAACGCAAATTAATTTTAGGCCCTTCATTAAAATGGTTGTATATTCTGTGCCACTATTCTAAATGTTTATTATGTTTTTGTCAATAGGAAATTGTAAACCATTAAATAATAAAATAATTTGACACTATAAAAAATTGGGAATAAAATTTGAAATAAAAGAAAATGAATTTATAGGAGGATATATGGACAAAATAATCGATAAATTATGCAAACTGTATTTTTCAAAATTAGAAGCGCAGATATATGTTACTTTAATTAGAGATGGTGAAATGTCTGGATATCAAATTGCTAAAAAGATAAATATATCAAGGTCTTCAGTATATTCAGCTTTAGAACCAATGTATGAGAAGGGAATTGTGTTATCACGAATGGAGGGGGCACAAGTTTATTCGGCTCAGAGTCCTGAAACATTATTTGAAAGATTAAGAAAAGAATATATTAATACATCTAAAGAAGTTGAGGAAGAACTTATGAAACATTATAAACAGGATTTTGAAGAAAAGTTTACTAACATAAAAGGATTTGAAACAGTAATTTCTAATGCAAAGCAAGTAATAAAATCATCTAAAAAAGAAATTTGCATAAATACAGATATAGATATACAGACATTTAAGAAAGAAATTAATAGCGCTACAGAAAAGGGTGTTAGAGTAATACTATTTTCTTTTATACATCAAAATTGTGATGGATTAAATATAGAAAGTTATTTAAATGAACAAGATGAATGTAGTGAACCTACACGCATAATGATGGTGTCAGACTGTAAATTGACACTTGTTGCAGATACATATAAGGCAAGAGGTACATGGCTTGGTACGTTAACTAATAATACTTTATTTACATCTATTGTGACAGAGCACATATTGCATGATATTTATGATGTTAGAGGGAGAAAAATAGAGAATAATGGATTTAGACTTAATTCCATGATTGAACTTAGATAAATTTTAACTTATATTAATTAATGATAAAAACTACACTTTAGTACAAAAATGTGCATAAAAGGTAGTTTTTTTCTTGACAAGAAATGGGACGCGGGATATTATAGTAGTATAAAATATTCTACTAATAATAAATTTGTATTAGTTGAAATTTATTTATTTTAAGGGGGTATATAATGAAACGTCATATTATTAACAGAATTTTAGCCATGGTACTTGTAGCTGGAATTTTTGTAATCGATATCGATGAGGCTAATCCAAAAGCTATGGAGGTGAAACAAGATATACAAAATCAAAATCTTTCAGTAAGTGAATTGGATGATACTGTTTCAAGTGTAAAATCAAATGATTATAATTTACCTGAAAAGGTTAAGGGTGGCGCAATACTTCATGCTTGGTGTTGGTCAGCAAAGGCAATAATAAGTCAATTACCAGATATTGCAGCTGCAGGATATACTGCTATTCAAACAATTCCATGTAATAATATTATTCCAAGTGAAGGAGAAGGTGTTGATAAGTGGTGGACACAATATCAGCCAACAAAGTTAGAAATAGGTAATTACATGATTGGATCGAAAGAAGATTTTACTGAGTTATGTACAAAAGCTCATGAATATGGAATAAAGATAATAGTAGACGTTGTTCCAAATCATACTGCAGATTATTGTCATGATTCACAGATTGATCCTGCATTAAAGCAATTTTGGAGAGGAAATAGAAGAGGTATCTCTAATTATAACGACAGAAAAGATTGTACACAAAATGATGCCTGTGGTTCATTAGCAGATATGAACACAGAAAATAAGGATTATCAAAAAATGTTTATCGAATACTTAAACAAATTAATTGCATGTGGATGTGACGGATTTAGATATGATACTGCAAAGCACATAGCAGTTCCAGAGGACTCTATTAATGGATGTGGTTCAGATTTTTGGCCTACAGTAATGGGATCTTCTGTTAATGATATTAATAATAAGTTTGTATATGCAGAAGTACTTCAAGATACTTATGTAATGTATGATTCTTATGCAAAATATGTCAATCTAACAGCAAATTGGTATTCGGCAACAGTGAGAGACAAGCTTAGAAGTAATGGTACTATGGATGTAAGTCAAATTTCAAATTATAATTCACAAGGTGCACCACTTGATAAATTAGTTGTATGGGCAGAATCACATGATACATTTGCAAATAACCCTAATGATGATAAATATAATGAATCATCTTGGGCATCTCAAGCTAACATTAGAATGGTATGGGCATTTATTGCTGCTAGAAAAGATGGTACTTGCTTATTTTATGCAAGACCAAAAGGCGCTGATGGAAATCATAATAGATTCCCTGGTCAAAATAAACTAGGTGAAGTTGGAAGTGAAGAATTTAAAGCTCCTGAAGTTGCAGCTGTAAATAATTTTAGAAATGCAATGATCGGTGAAAGCGAGTATTTAAGAAATCCTAATGGTAATACTAAAATTGCTATGGTAGAACGTGGTAAAAAAGGTGTAGTAATTGTTAATTTAGGGGGAGCTACAGAGTTATCTTCTGAAACTACACTTGAAGATGGAACTTACAAAGATCAAGTAAGTGGAAGAGACTTTACGGTGTCTGGTGGTAAGATATCAGGTCATTTAGATGAATATAAGGTAGCTGTAGTTTACAATGCAAAACCTTCAACAGCTGCAAAAGTTTCTGCGTCAGTTTCAAGCCGTTCATTTACTGAGGATGGAATAAGCGTTACATTAAATACTTCAAATACAAAGAAAGCTACTTATAGCATAAATGGAGAAGATGAAACTGAATTTACAGATGGTACAAAAGTTACAATAGGAAAAGGTGCCAATCCTGGTGATAAGTTTACATTAAAGTTAAAGGGTATAGCAAATGAAGGTGATGATGCATCAGAAACATATACTTATACAAAGAAAGATCCAAATGCTGCTAACATAGCGTATTTAAAATTACCTGCAGGATGGGATAAAGCTTATGCATATGTTTATAATGATGATCCTACAGCACCTAAAGGTTCTGCAGTAAAGGAAAATGCAGCATGGCCAGGAGTTGAAATGACAAAGGTATCAGATGGATTGTATAAATATGAAATGCCAGGAGAAGATGAAGGATATGATAATCCACTTATTATATTTACTAATGGTGTGAAAGAGGGTACAAAAAAATATCCAGCAGATACTGCTACACAAGTTGATGCAGAGGGACTTAAGTGTGAAGGATCAATGATTTGTGATGGTACATCATGGAAAGAATATGATGATCCAAATAAAACAGATGATAAAAAGGAGTTAACTGTAACTCTTACATCTGATGAAACTAAAATAGAATTAGATTCAAGTGTAAAACTTACTGCAAAGGCAACAGGAGGAACAGAAAAATATACTTATACATTTAAGGCAAATGGAGAAGAAATCTATAGTGGATCAAAATCATCATATACATGGACACCAGATAAGGCAGGAGATTATAAAGTAACTGTTGAAGTAAATGATGGAGATACTACAAAAGAAAGTGATGAACTAGATATTACTGTTTCAGATGATACAGAAAAGCCAAAAGAGTTATCAATATCATTAAGTGCTGACAAGTCAGGAAATCAACAAGTAAATACAAAAATAAAATTTACAGCAAAGGTAGTAGGAGGCTCAGGAGATTATAACTATACATTTAAAATAAATGATAAGAAAATAGATAATGGTGATAGTTCAACTTATACATGGACACCTAAAACTTCAGGTGAATATACAATATCTGTTACTGTAGATGATGGTAAAGAAACTAAAACTAGTAGCCAAAAGACATTCAATATTGTAGATGAGCAAAATTCAGAAGAAGGAGATAATAATAGTTTATATGGATTATTATTAGCAGGTACTTTTGGAGCAACATTATTAGGAGCATTAAGAAGAAAAAGGAATATGTAGTAATTGCAAAAGATTTAAATTAAAAAATAATATATTTAGGGGGGTTATGCATGAATGTTATTAAAGAGTTAATTGAAGAAATGAGTGAAATAAAGGAAATAGAATCTATAGCATTAGCTGGATCACGCTCAATAAATCTAGATGATAAATTATCTGATTATGATATATGTGTTTATAGTGAAAGGCCTATAGATAAGGAAAAGAGAAGAGAAGTTCTAAGAAAATATTGCAAGTATATGGAGATAGAGAATACATATTGGGAAACGGAAGATGACTGTATATTAAATAATGGTGTGGTAGTAGAATTTATATATAGAGATATAAAAGGATTTGAAGATGTAATTAAAAGTGTTTTAATAGATGGAAATGCTTATAATGGATATACTACATGTATGTGGGATAATTTACTAAGTTGTAAGATTTTATTTGATAGAAATAATAAACTTACAGAATTAAAAAAGAAATATGATATTCCTTATCCAGAAAAACTTAAAAATAATATTGTAAAAAAGAATTTAGAACTTCTTGATGGATATATACCATCTTTCTCAAAACAAATAAAAAAGGCAGGTAAAAGGGGAGATATTGTAAGTGTTAATCATAGGATAACTGAATTTTTAGCTAGTTATTTTGATTTAGTTTTTGCATACAATAAAGTAACTCATCCTGGAGAAAAGAGGATGATAGAAAATTGTATAAGAAAGTGCAAGAGTCTTCCAGAAAATTTTGAGGAAAATATCAAACTTCTTCTTTCAAATCTATATAGTCCTGAAGTTATAAATTATGCACTTGAAAGTATACTAAAGAATCTTAAATCTTGGATGAAATAAAAAAGTTTGGTGTTGAAATTTCAGCACCAAACTTTACTTTTTTAAAAGTTCTTTAATTTTAGGTACACATCTACATCCTTTACAACTACCAGTTCCTGCACCAGTAATATTTTTAACTTCATCAACAGTTTTTGCTCCATTATTAATGGAATCTTTTATACTTTTTCTAGTTATGGATTTGCAAACGCATACCTTAGTTAATTTATCTTTTATATCATCATTTAGATTATTGATCATAACTAAATATCCTTTCAAAATTATTTATATAAATTGTAAGAGCAAAAATGCAATATTATTATAAACCTGTATAAATTAAAACATGAATTTATGTAAAAGTCAATGTTAGATAATAATTATTATTCATCTAATGATATATAAAAAATAAATTATTCTTTTTTTGTTAATTCTAAAAACAGTTCATGAATTCTTGTATCTTGTGTAAGTTCAGGATGAAATGAAATTCCTATTTGATTTTTATATTTAACACCTACTATATTATCATTTACTTTTGATAATATTTCTACATCATCATTATTTACCTTTTCTATGTAAGGAGCTCTTATAAATTCCATTGGAAAGTCTTTTATATCTCCAAACTTTTCAACTGTATGAAAGCTTCCAAGCTGTCTTCCATAGGCATTTCTTTTTACTGTTACTGGAAGAGTGGCAAAGTGCTTTTTATTATCATTAGATAAACTTTCAGAAAGTAATATAAGGCCGGCACATGTAGCAAAAACAGGTAGTCCATTTTCGATTTTTTCTTTTAATATATCAAACATATCAAGATCTTTTAAAAGCTTACCTTGAACTGTACTTTCACCGCCTGGTAGTATAAGGCCATCAAAATCATTGTCTAAATCTTTTTTTTGTCTAAGTTCTATTACATTATGACCTAGCTTTTTTATGATATTTTCATGTTCTATAAAGGCTCCTTGAACTGCAAGTACTGCAATATTCATTTTATTTGCCCCTTTCAGCCATTAAAATTTCAATTTCTTGTTCATTGATTCCAACCATAGCTTCACCTAAATCTTCAGAAAGCTCTGCAATCATTTTTGCGTCATTATAGTTTGTTACTGCTTTTACAATAGCTTCTGCTCTTTTCTTTGGATTTCCTGATTTAAATATACCAGAACCTACAAATACACCTTCAGCTCCAAGTTGCATCATAAGAGCAGCATCGGCAGGAGTTGCAACACCACCAGCAGCAAAGTTTACAACTGGAAGTTTCTTATTATCATGAACGTATTTTACAAGTTCATAAGGTACTCTAAGTTCTTTTGCTTCTTCAAAAAGTTCATCTTCTCTCATAGAAGTTATTTTTGCAATTTCCTTGTTCATCATTCTCATATGTCTTACAGCTTGAACAACATCTCCAGTACCAGGTTCACCTTTAGTTCTTATCATTGAAGCTCCTTCATTTATTCTTCTAAGAGCTTCTCCAAGATCTTTTGCACCACATACAAATGGAACATTGAATTTTGTTTTATCTATATGATGAAGATCATCAGCAGGTGATAATACTTCACTTTCATCTATATAATCTATTTCGATAGCTTCTAATATTTGTGCTTCTACAAAGTGTCCTATACGACATTTTGCCATAACTGGAATTGAAACAGCTTCTTGAATTCCTTTAATCATTTTAGGGTCGCTCATTCTTGAAACTCCACCAGCAGCTCTTATATCAGCAGGAATTCTTTCAAGGGCCATAACAGCACATGCTCCAGCTTCTTCTGCTATTTTTGCTTGTTCAGGTGTTGTAACGTCCATTATAACTCCACCTTTTAGCATTTGAGCTAATTCTTTATTTAATCCATATCTTTTATTATCCATTTTTAATAAAAGCCTCCTTTACAAACTTTATAGTACTGATTATAATCATTATTGACCATATTAAAATAATCAATTTAGATATATTCAGAATGGTCAGATCAGTTAGGATGTGATAGGATGCTTACGTATTCATTTGTAGACATAGGGTCAGACAGCTTATATGAACATTTGTATAAATGTATAAAGAATGACATTATTAAAGGGGTTTTAAAGGTTGGAGATAAATTGCCATCTAAGAGAAATTTTGCAAAGAATCTGAACATAAGTACAATTACTGTTGAAAATGCATATGCTCAGCTTATGTCAGAAGGATATATTTATTCAATACCGAAAAAAGGATTTTTTGTTTGTGATATTGCAAAAAATTTAATTGATAATGAAGCAACAATAAAGACTAATTATAAAAGTGATGATAAAGGCTTTATTAATGATAGTAGATACTATTTTGCAGATTTTTTGAGTAATAGAACAAGTAAGGATAATTTCCCGTTTTCTATATGGGCGAAGCTTATGAGAGAAGTTATTTCTGAGAAAAACGATGAACTTTTAGTGTCACCACCAGGTGGTGGAATTTTAGAATTAAGAGAAGCTATAGCTGATTATTTGTGGCAATTTAGAGGAATGAAAGTAAGTCCTAATCAGATAATAGTTGGAGCTGGGACAGAGTATCTTTACGGGCTTTTGATTCAGCTATTTGGAAGAGATAAAATTTTTGCAGTAGAGGATCCAGGGTATAAAAAGATAAGTCAAATTTATAAAAGTAATGGAATAAAATGTGAGTTTGTTCCCTTAGATGATGAAGGAATTAGTGTTAAGGAACTAGAGGATAGAGAGGCTGATATAATTCATATATCTCCATCACATCATTATCCCACAGGAAAAGTAATGCCTATAAGCAGAAGATATGAAATACTAGGATGGGCATCTAAAAGTGATTCTAGATATATAATTGAAGATGATTATGATTGTGAGTTTAGATTACTTGGTAAACCAATTCCATCTATGGAAAGTATAGATGTTATGGAAAAAGTAATATATATGAATACATTTACCAAAAGTCTTGCTTCAACTATACGTATAAGTTATATGGTTCTTCCTAAAAATCTTTTGGATACATTTTATTCAAAACTTGGGTTTTATTCCTGTACGGTTTCGAATTTTGAACAATATACATTAGCAAGATTTATTAAGGAAGGATATTTTGAAAAACATATAAATAGAATGCGTAATTTTTATAGAAATAAGCGAGATTATATGGTTGAAAATATAAATAAATATTCAGATATAGCATCTGTAAAAATAAAGGAAGAGGATGCAGGACTTCACTTTTTGTTAGAAGTAGATACTGACATGACAGATGATGAACTTATTGAGTCTGCAAGGGACAATGATATTAGAATTTCTTGTCTTTCAAAGTATTATTATAATAATGAAAATGCCCAAAAACATATTATTGTTATAAATTATTCAGGAATTGAAAATGATAAAATTGAAGAAGCAGTAAAAAGACTTCTAAAAAGTATAAAAAGAAATAAATAAAAGCTTAGGAATGTTTGACAAATGCAGAAAAATTGTTATATACTGTTAAGGTAAAAGCTAAGATTAGGAAAAGTAGTTAGGAACCTATTTTTTAGAGAGCAGTTGTATGGTGCAAAACTGTAAATAGCCCTTATGAAAATCACCTAGGAGTTGGGATTCGAAAGATTTATAATTTAGTAGTTTTTCCCCGTGTTCTCACGTTATAGAGATAGAGTATGAAAGTACTTAAAGTAGTCACTTTGGTGAATCAATAGGTGGTATAGCGAAATTTTACTTCGTCCTTTTGGATGGAGTTTTTTTATTTATATAAAGAAAGGAGTATCTTTAAATGTACAAAAAAGTTGAACTTCAAAATGGTTTTGTAGGAATGGAAAAAGATGTTGCTGCCCTTTGGAAAAACAGAAACATTGTTAAAAAGAATTTTGATATGAATCAGGATGGTGAGTATTTTACTTTTTATGATGGACCTCCAACTGCAAATGGAAAGCCTCATGTAGGTCATATACTTACAAGAGTTATGAAAGATATTATTCCAAGATATAAGGTAATGAAGGGGTATAAAGTTATAAGAAAAGCTGGATGGGATACTCATGGATTGCCAGTAGAACTTGAAATAGAGAAGAAACTTGGAATTTCAGGAAAACAACAAATAGAAGATTACGGCGTTGAAAAATTTGTTAAGGAATGTAAAAACAGTGTATTTAAATATGTTTCAATGTGGGAAGATATGACAAACCAAATTGGATACTGGGTTGATATGGATGATCCATATGTAACTTACCACAATGATTATATTGAATCAGTATGGTGGGCATTAAAACAAATGTGGAATAAGGGACTTTTATATGAAGGTCACAAGGTTATGCCATATTGCCCAAGATGTGGAACTGCTCTTTCTTCACATGAAGTCGCTCAAGGATATAAAGATGTTAGTGATTTAACTTGTATAGCTAAATTTAAAGTGGTAGGAGAAGACAATAAATATATACTTGCATGGACTACAACTCCTTGGACATTACCTTCAAACCTTGCATTATGTGTAAATAAAGCTTATACATATATTGAAGCAAAAGTTGAAGATAATATTTATATCTTAGCTAAAGATTTAGCAGATAAAGTTTTAGGAGAAGATTCTTATGAAATAGTAAAAGAATTTAAAGGCACTGAACTTTTAGGAATTAAATATGAACAATTAATGCCATTTGCAAAAGTTGAAGGAAAAGCTTTTGAAGTAATTCATGGCGATTATGTAACATTAACTGATGGTACTGGAATTGTTCATATAGCACCAGCTTATGGTGAAGATGATAGTTTTGTTGCAAAACAAAATGGAATAACATTTGTAAACTTAGTAGACAAAGAAGGAAAATTTGTTTCTGATGTAACTCCATGGGCAGGTAAATTTGTTAAAAAGTGTGATGAAAGCATTTGTAAATGGTTAGAAGAAAATAACAAGTTATTTAAATCAGAAAGACATATGCACTCATATCCACATTGTTGGAGATGTGATACACCACTTCTTTATTATCCAAAAGAAAGTTGGTTTGTTGCAATGAGTAAGCAACGTGACAAGCTTCTTGAAAATAACAATAAGATTAATTGGTATCCAGATAACATTAGAACAGGAAGATTTGGTAAGTTCCTAGAAAATGTTATAGACTGGGGTATTTCAAGAGACAGATACTGGGGTACACCACTTCCAATATGGAGTTGTGAATGTGGCCATAAGGAATGTATTGGAAGCATAGCTGAATTAAAAGAAAAAGGAATAAATGTTCCAGAAGATATAGAACTTCATAAGCCTTATATAGATAATGTTAAACTTAAATGCCCTAAGTGTGGCAAGGAAATGACTAGAGCAAAAGAAGTTATAGACTGCTGGTTTGATTCAGGTTCAATGCCATTTGCTCAGCTTCACTATCCATTTGAAAATAAAGAATTATTTGAAAAGAACTTCCCAGCTCAATTTATATCAGAAGCTGTTGACCAAACAAGAGGATGGTTCTATACATTACTTGCAGTATCAACTTCAATATTTGGAAAGAATCCATTTGAAAACTGTATTGTTTTAGGTCATGTTCTTGATAAAAAAGGATTAAAGATGTCTAAGCATAAGGGAAATGTTGTAGACCCATTTGAAGTATTAGGGTCTCAAGGTGCTGATGCTACAAGGTGGCATTTCTATACAGCAAGTGCACCATGGCTTCCTACAAGATTCTCAATAGATGATGTTGCAGAATCTCAAAGAAAGTTCTTAAGTACTTTATGGAATGTATATTCATTTTATGTGCTTTATGCAGATATAGATAAATTTAATCCATTAGAATATAAAGACTTTAAGTCAGAAAATGTTATGGATAAGTGGATTATGTCAAAACTTAACACATTAGTTAAGGATGTTGATGAAAAATTAAATTCTTACGATATAACAAATGCTGCTTTAGAAATCGAAGAATTTACAGATAGTTTATCAAATTGGTATGTAAGAAGAAATAGAGCTAGATATTGGACTCAAGAATTAACTGATGATAAGATAGGAGCTTATGTAACTTTATATAATGTTCTTGTAACATTAGCAAAAGTAGCTGCACCATTTGTACCATTTATAACTGAAGAGATTTATCAAAACTTAGTTGTAAACTTAGATAAAAACGCTATAGAAAGTATTCATTTATGCTTATGGCCAAAGGTAGATGAAAGCTTAATAAACAAAGATTTAGAAAAAGAAATGGATTTAGCTTATTCTATAGTTAAGCTTGGAAGAAGTGCAAGAAATGGAGCAAACATAAAGAATAGACAGCCACTTTCTAAGATACTTGTTTCTGCTTCAAGTCTTCCAGAATATTATGGAGACATTATTACAAATGAATTAAATATTAAAGAAATTGAATTTGGTGCTGATTTATCAGAACATGTTAACTTTGAAATTAAGCCAAACTTACCTGTACTTGGAAAACAATATGGTAAACTAATTCCAGCAATAAGAAAAGAAATTGCTTCAAAAAATCAAATGGAATTAGCAAGCAAAATTAGAAATGGTCAAACTGAAGTAATAAATGTTAATGGTACAGAAATAGAATTAAATTCTGATAATCTTTTAGTCACAATGCAAGGTATTGAAGGATATGCATTTGCTGGAGAAGGTGAACTTGGAGTAGTACTTTTAACTCATATAACAGATGAATTAAGAGAAGAAGGTCATGTAAGAGAAATGATATCTAAAATTCAAAATATGAGAAAAGAAAAGGACTTTGAAGTTGCTGATAAGATTAACCTTTATTTATCAGGAAATGAAATGTTAAATAATATTGCTGAAAAATTTGCAGATGTTATTAAGAAAGAAACATTAACTGTAGAAATAAAATTTAATGATGCTTCTGCAAATTACACAGAAGTAAATATAAATGGTGAAAAACTTAATATGGATGTTGAAGTAGTAAAATAAGTTTTTTATTAATTTAATTTTAAATAAGCTGTTTCAAAGTTGAAATGTATATAATTTTGAAACAGCTTGTTTTATTTAAATAGTAAAATTCTTTCTTGAAGTCATGTAAATACTTGTTTTTAAGTTTACATATAGGTATAATTAAATTAAATAATGAAAATGAAAATGGAGTGATAGTGTATATGGCAACTTCTATTAAAGATGTAGCAAAGGAAGCAGGAGTATCAATCGCTACTGTTTCAAGAGTGCTAAACGACATTGATGTTGTAAACGAGGACACAAAGAAAAAGGTTCTAGATGCCATTAAGGAATTGGGATATAGACCTAATATAATAGCTAGAAGTTTAAAAACACAAAGAACAAAAACAATTGGTATATTAATTCCAGATATATCAAGTCAATTTTATCCTGACATAGTTAGAGGTGCAGAAGATGTATCAAATATCTATGATTATAACGTTATTTTATGTAATTCTGATTTTGATATAGACAAGGAAAAGGAATATCTAAGAGTTCTTAAGGAAAAAATGGTTGATGGCGTAATATATATGAGTAGTTCATTAAACGATGAAATATTAAATTTGATTAATGAATTAGACTTAAAAACTATCTTAGTTGAAACAAAGGACCAGGAAGGATTATTCCCTAGTGTAACAATAGATAATATCAAGGCTTGTTATGATGGAACTAAATATTTAATAGATAAAGGAATTAAGAATTTTGCATTTATTGGTGTAAATGGTTCAACTATGAATGCATGGGGTGAAAGATACATAGGTTTTGAAAAAGCATTAAAAGAAGCAGGATTAAACATAGATGAAGATTTGATTCATTTTGATAGTTTGAGAGTTAAGTCTGGATGTGAAGGCGCTGAAAAATTTGTTAAGAGCGGTAAAAAGTTTGAAGCTATAATATGTGCTTCTGATGAAATTGCTATGGGAGCAATTAATACATTGAGGGAACAAGGAATAAAAGTACCAAGGGATGTTAGTGTTATTGGATTTAATAACAACTATGCAGCATCTATTTTCTACCCTAAGATAACAACAATATCTCAGCCAAGTTATGATATGGGATCAGTTGCTATGAGAATGCTTATTAAATTACTTGGTAATAAGCAATTAGATGAAAAACACTTTGTATTATCACATGAATTAATAAAGAGAGAAAGTACAAAATAATATAAAAAAGCATGAATCTATTTAGGTTTATGCTTTTTTATATTAAAATAACCTTAAGAATTAATATAAAAAAAGGAAAAAAATTAAAAGTAAAGAATAATTAAGTTATTACTATATTTTGAAGGTGAGGGATTTGTGTGATAAACATAGAAAATGTTACAAAAACGTATAATGGAACTTATTCAGCAGTAAATAATTTAAATCTTCAAATAAAAGATGGAGAGATATTTGGATTATTAGGACCAAATGGTGCTGGAAAAACTACTACAATAAAAATGATAACTGGTATAATAGCACCTACTGTTGGGAATATAACAATTAATGGATTAGATATAAATAAGGATTCTTTAAAGGCTAAAGAACAATTTGGGTATGTACCAGATAGTCCTGATATGTTTTTGAGGCTTACAGGAATTGAATATTTGAATTTTATGTCAGATGTATATGGTGTAAAAAAAGATATAAGAGAAGATAGAATTAAGGAACTTGCAAAGAGATTTGAAATGGAAAATGCTCTTGGTGATAAAATACAAAGTTATTCTCACGGTATGAGGCAAAAGATAATAATAATGGGGGTGCTTGTTCATAATCCTAAGGTATGGATTCTAGATGAACCATTAACAGGTCTTGATCCTAAGTCAGCATTTATATTAAAGGAAATGATGAGAGAACATGCAGATGCATCTAATACTGTATTATTTTCTACTCATGTGTTAGAAGTTGCTGAAAAGGTATGTGATAGAGTAGCAATTATAAATAAAGGGCATGTTATTTTTGTAGGAACACTAGAAGAAATGAGAAATAAATTTAAGTCTAGTGAATCACTAGAAGAAATGTTTTTGGAGATTACAGAAAATGAATAGATTAGTTTTATTATCAAAATATTTTATAAAAAATTCACTAGAAAGTATGTTTAAAGGTGATAAGTATAATGCATTAAAAACAACAATTTTTATGCTTGTTTTTATAATTTTAATGTCATCTCCCTTTGCGCTTATGGTTAGTGCCCTATATGAACCATTAAAGGGAGTAGGTCAAGAAGGTATACTTTTATCAATGATATATTTAGCTGGAACAGCTATAATGTTATTTTTTGGGATATTTACAATTCTAAATATATTTTATTTTTCAGAGGATATTCAAGATTTTTTACCATTACCATTTAAAAGTGGTGAAATAGTAATTGGTAAATTTATAGCTGCATTTACAGATATGGTGATATATTCAACATTATTAATTATTCCATTAATTACTTTTGGAATATGTAGTGGTAGTGGAATATTATATTATGTGTATGTAGTAATATCTATTTTGTTAGTGACTGTAGTTCCACTTATACTTGCTTCTATAATATGTCTTTTAATTATGAGGGTAGTTCCTTTAACTAAACATAAAGATGCAGTAAAGCTTGTTACAGGTTGCTTATCACTTGTGCTTGTTGTAGGATTGAATGTTTTCTTACAAGGAAATGCCAACGATGAAAGTTCTCATACAGATTATATGGTACAGCTTATGTCTAAAGGCGATAATAGTATAATGCAAAGTATAAATGGATTTTTTATAGTGAATAAATTATGTGCTAATTCACTTTTAAATTCTAATAATTTACAAGGTTTATTAAATATTATTTTGGCAATACTAATAAGTATATTGTTGGTTGTAATTTATTATGTGTTAGGAAATAAATTATATTTAAAAAGTGTAATTGGCATGTCCGAAACATATAGTAAAAGAAAAAATGTTTTTAATGAAGGCTCTAAAGGTAATTTAATAGCAAATTCACCAAGAAAAGCATTAGTAAAAAAGGACTTAAAAATTATTTTTAGAACACCACAATTTTTTATTAATTGTGTAGCAATGCTTATATATATGCCTGCAATTTTTATAGTGGTTTTTGTTTCAAATGGTTCTATAAGTAAGTTGTCAGAATTTATTTCTGCTAGTAGTGAAAGATATAGGTTTGTTATTGCTATAGTGTTTTTAGCAACAAGCTTATTTATTTGTAGTGCTGGTACATCCTATTCATCTATATCAAGAGAAGGTAAAGATTTTAAGGTATCTAAATATATTCCAATAGGTTATAAAATTCAAGTTCAGTCAAAACTTATAACATCACTACTTATTAATTCTTTAGGATTAATTATTATTATAGGATTACTTGTTTGGTTAAAAATAAATATTTTGTTATTTATCTTAAGTGCAATTATTTCTGCATCAACAATTATACTTGTTTCTTTATTTGGTATGTATACTGATTTTAAGTCACCTAATCTAGATTGGGAAGATGAAAAACAAATATTTAAGGGTAATTATGTACCAGCAGTTATCGCAATTCTTTTAATGGTAATTGGAGGTATTTATATAGTTATGAGTTTGTTTATTAAAAATTATTTCTTGATATTTTTAATTATTTTTGCTGTAAATATAATAGCTAGCAATATTTTTTACAAAAAAATTAATAAACTAGCTGAAAATATATATTCAAACTAAAAGGAAGATGGTTTTAAAATGAATAAAATTGTTTTTAGTAAAAATAGAAAAAGGTTAATGGAAAAGCTTCCTAACAATTCTCTTGTGGTTTTATTTGCAGGAAAGGCTCCTAAAAAATCAGCAGATGAAAATTATCAATTTACACCTAACAGAAATTTTTATTATTTTACTGGAATAGACGAAGAAGAGCATATTATTTTAATTTCAAAAATAAATAATGATGTAAAAGAAATATTATTTTTAAAGGAAATTGATGAAGAAAGGGAAAGATGGGTAGGGAAAACCTTAAGAGATTATGAAGCTAAGGAAATTTCCAATGTATCAGATATAAGATATATGAATGAATTTAAAAATGAGATTAATAAATTATTTGTAAATAGTGAAAATTTAATTTTATATCTTGATTTAGAAAATGATGATTATGATGGTTTATGCACAAGTGTTCAAAGTTTTGCACAGGAAATTAATAAAAAGTATCCAAATGTGTGGATAAAAAATTTAAGACCTACTATAAAAGATCTCAGATTAGTAAAAAGTGATGAAGAAATAGAGGAAATAAAAAAGGCAATTGAAATAACAATTGAAGGTGTAGAAAGTATTATGAAAAATGTTAAACCTAACATGAAAGAATACCAAGCAGAATCTTATTTTGAATTTGCATGCAGAAATAGAGGTATAAAAGATTATGCATTTAAAACAATAGCTGCATCAGGTAAAAATGCAACTATTCTTCATTATGTTGATAATAATAGTACTATAAAAGATGGTGATTTAGTTCTTTTTGATTTAGGGGCACAAAATAATTATTACAATGCGGATATAACAAGAACATTTCCGGCAAATGGTAAGTTTACAGAAAGACAAAAAGAAGTTTATAATGCTGTTTTAAGAGTAAATGAAAAAGTTATAAAAGAAATTAAGCCTGGAGTTAAATATAAGGAATTAAATTTAAAAGCAAAAGACTGGATTGCAGAAGAATGTATAAAACTTGGTCTTATAAAAGATAAAAAAGATGTATCTAAATATTATTGGCATAGTATTGGTCATAGTTTAGGTCTTGATACTCATGATATTGATTCAGAAAATAGAGATACAATATTTAAAGAAGGAATGGTATGGACTGTAGAACCTGGTATATATATTGAAGAAGAATCTATTGGAATAAGAATTGAAGATGATGTACTTGTAACTTCAAATGGTGCAGACATTTTAACTAAAAATATGATAAAATGTATACAAGACATAGAAAATTTTATGAACAATAAAGAGAATTAATAGGAGATGGTTAATATGAAAAAAGAAGCAGGTAATATTCTTTTAGCTGGAGTAGGAGCTGCAGCTCTAACAATTGAAAAGGCTTCAGATATTATAACTGGATGGGTAAAAAAAGGAAAACTTACAGTGGAAGACGGAAAAGAATTAACAGAAGAATTAAAGAGAAATATTACAAACAAAGGTACTGAAGTTAAAGAAACTGTAGATAGCTTAATGCCTATAACAAAAGATGGTTTAAGAGAAATGTTGCAGGAAATGAATTTTGCTACTAGATCTGATGTTTTAGAATTAAAAAGAAAAGTAGAAATTTTAGAAAATAGACTAAATGAAGTGTCAAAACAAGACGAAAAAGAAGAAGAGTAAATATACATAGAAAAGCAGCAAAATAATTATTGTTTTGCTGCTGAATTTTTCATATACTATAAGGTGTTTTATTGTAAATTTCGATTGGCATACAAGGAGTAGAATTTTTATGGGTAAATCTAGAGATAGATTCAAAGAAATAGTAAAAGTTTTTGCATATTATGGATTTGGATATATGGTAGAAAACAAAAAAAAGCATAATCAAAAATCACCTGAAAATCTTAGAAAAGCACTAGAAGAACTAGGTTCAACTTTCATAAAAATAGGCCAGATATTAAGTACAAGAACAGATATTTTACCTGAAGAATACATAAAACAACTTTCTAAATTACAGGACTCGGCTCCTAAGGAAAGTATGGAAAATTTACGCAAGGTTTTTGAGGAAACTACCTCTAAAAATATGGATGAATGTTTCAAATATTTAAGTGAAAAACCTTTAGCATGCGCATCTGTTGCTCAAGTACATGAAGCTGTTTTATATGATGGAAGACAAGTAGTAGTTAAGTTTCAAAGACCTGAAATAGATGAAAAAATGAAAATGGATATTTCTATTTTAAAAAGAATAATTAAATTTACCAATACAAGAATAAATATAGGAATAGTAGATCCGTTAGAAGTTTTAGATGAAATAGAAAAGACTACAGTAAAAGAATTAGATTTTATTAATGAAGGAAGAAATATTCTTAAATTCAGTGAAAATAATAAAGAAGTAAATTCAATATGTGCGCCTAAAATAATAACAGAAATTTGGAGCAAAAAAATATTAATATTAGAAAAAATAGATGGTTTTAAGATTACTGACTTGAAAAAGCTTAAAAACGAAGGATATGAGCCTAAAGATGTAGCTAATAAGCTTGCATTGTCATATTGTAAACAGGTTTTTGAAGATGGCTTTTTTCATGGGGATCCTCATCCTGGAAATTTGTTTATATACAATAATAGAATATGCTTCCTTGATTTTGGAATAATGGGTGAATTAGATGAATCACTTAAACAGTGGCTTAATTCTTCAGTTATTGCTATAGCTACAAGAGATAAAAACAAGCTTGTAGATTGTATACTTGCTATTGGGATAAAAAAAGGAAGAGTTGATAGAGGCGATTTATATGAAGATGTTTCATATTTAGTTGATAATTATCTTACTACAAGCTTGAAAAACATAAAAATTGCAATTATGCTTCAAGAGATATTTACAATTACAAAGAAAAATAATATACAATTGCCAACAGAGCTTACAATACTTATAAGAGGATTAATTATATTAGAGGGTGTAGTTGCAGAGATAGATCCTGATTTTGAAATAATAAACGCTGTTATATCCTTTGCAAAATTAAAAGGAAAGTTTGGCTTATTAAAAGAAATAGATAAAGAAGAATTAGTAATGAGTATTTATGAATTTACAAGAGATTCTTTAAGAATTCCAACTAAAACATTAGAGGTTTTGAATAAGATGTCAAATGGAAAGGGGACTATTAATTTTAAGATTCTGAGACTTGACGATATTATAGATCAAGCAGATAAAATGGTAAATAGAATAACAGGTGGAGTTATTGTAGCATCTATAGTAATAGGATCATCACTTATGATAAATAGTAGAGTTGGTCCTACATACAGGGGGCTTTCTATAATAGGACTTATAGGGTATATAGTTTCAGCTTTACTTGGAATAATAATTTTAATAGCTATGATGAAGAAAAATAGCAAGAAAAAGTAGATATTTGACATTATAAATTAATTGATTTATTATAAAATAAATGCAGTGATGAGAAGAGTAATAAAATTGAAGCTTTTAGAGAGCTGATTGTTGGTGAAAGTCAGTAGCATAAATTTTATGAATATGGCCTCGTGAGCAGAATCTTTGAGCTTTTTAGTAAGGAGATTACGGTTACAACCGTTATATTGTAGGGTGATAGATTTTTTGAAGAAGTCACTTAATGAGTCTTTTATTGTGAAATAAAAGAAAAGTAGAGTGGTAACGCGTTAATTACGCCTCTATGTAAGATAAAAATTCTTATATAGAGGTTTTTTTATATAATGGAGGTAAAAAAATGAGTAAAGATACTTTTTATATTACAACACCAATATATTATCCATCAGCAAATCTTCATATTGGTAACACTTATACAACAGTAGCAGCAGATGCTATAGCTAGATTTAAGAGATTAAGTGGTTATGATGTTATGTTCTTAACTGGAAGTGATGAACATGGACAAAAAATACAAAGAATAGCTGAAAAAAAGGGAATAAAACCAATAGAACATGTTGATGAAATTGTTGCAGGTATAAAAGAACTTTGGAAAATGCTTAATATAAGCTATGATAAATTTATTAGAACTACAGATGATTATCATGTTAAAGCAGTTCAAAAAATATTTAAGAAACTTTATGATCAAGGAGATATATATAAGAGTTCTTACGAAGGAATGTATTGCACACCTTGTGAATCATTTTGGACAGAAACTCAGTTGGTAGATGGAAAGTGTCCTGACTGTGGCAGACCAGTAGAAAAATCAAAAGAAGAAGCATATTTCTTTAAAATGAGTAAATATGCAGATAGATTAATAAAATATATAGAAGATCATCCTGATTTTATACAACCAGAATCAAGAAAGAATGAAATGCTTAATAATTTCTTAAAGCCAGGACTTCAAGATCTTTGTGTTTCAAGAACAAGTTTTGATTGGGGTATTCCAGTAACTTTTGATGAAAAGCATGTAGTATATGTTTGGATAGATGCATTGTCTAACTATATAACAGCTCTTGGATATGGTAGCGATAACACAGAAAAACTAGAAAAATATTGGCCTGCTGATGTTCATTTAGTAGGAAAGGATATTATAAGATTCCATACAATTTATTGGCCAATAATGTTAATGGCTTTAGGATTACCACTTCCTAAAAAAGTATTTGGACATGGATGGCTTCTTGCTGGAGATGGCGGTAAAATGTCAAAATCAAAGGGAAATGTTGTAGATCCAGTAGTTCTTGTAAATATATTTGGCACAGATGCTGTAAGATATTATTTACTTAGGGAAATACCATTTGGATCAGATGGAATATTTAACAATGAAGTATTTATCAAAAAAATAAATTCTGATCTTTGTAATGACCTTGGAAATTTAGTTTCAAGAACAGTTGCAATGATTGAAAAATATTTTGATGGTAATATGCCAAAACAAGGAGAACTTGAAGATATAGATAAGGAACTTATTGATTTAGCATTAAGTACTCCAAAGAAGGTAGAAGGATGTATTAATGATTTAAGAATTCCTGAAGCTTTAGAAAATGTATTTAATTTAGTTGGCAGAGCTAATAAATATATTGATGAAACAACACCTTGGATATTAGCAAAAGATGATAGTAAAAAGGAAAGATTAGGAACAGTTTTATATAATCTTGCTGAAAGTTTAAGATTTGTAGAAGTTATTTTGTCAGCATTCTTGCCAGAAACAGCTTCTAAAATAAAAGAACAATTAAATATAACAAATGACTCTTGGGATTCATTAAAAGAATTTAATGGAACAATTTTAGATGCAAAAGTTAAAAAGGGTGAAAATTTATTCCCAAGAATAGATGTAGAAGAAAAATTAAAAGAATTAGAGAAAATAGCAGAAGCTAAAAAGGCTGAAAATAGAAAACCTATAAAGCCTATAAAAGATGAAATAACAATTGATGATTTTGAAAAAATAGACTTAAGAGTAGTAAAGGTTAAAGATTGTGAACCTGTAAAAGGAGCAAAAAAATTACTAAAATTAAAGATAGATTTAGGTGGAGAGGAGCGTCAAGTTGTTTCTGGTATATCTAAATATTATAAACCAGAAGATTTAATAGGTAAAAATGTTGTTCTTGTAGCAAACTTAAAGCCTGTTAAATTAAGAGGTGAATTATCACAGGGTATGATACTTGCAGCAGCAACTGATGATGATAGTGTATTAAAGGTTGTAGATCCAGGAGATTTAGAATCAGGAAGTATTGTAAGATAAAAATTAAAATAGCCTATTGCATTAAAATTTTAATGTAATAGGCTATTTTTATAAATAAAAAAACCAAGGCATTCCAATAGGGGGGAGAAATGCCTTGATAACCATACTAAATAGGATGGTTATAAGGGGTAAATAATGCTTTAACTACTTTACATTTATTATAATATATTAGTTTTGTGACAATAATGTGACAAAAATCGCATATGAAATAAAAAAACAAAAAAATATTGATTGTTTAAAGAAAAACAGTGTAATTATATTACAAAATATACATTATTAGTTAATAAATAAGAGTAAAATAATTATTATTTAAATTATATTAAATGAATAATGAATATAATTCAGGGAAAAATATAATTTGAGGTGATTTTTATGGACAATAATGAGAAATATTCACAAGATAATAATAATAAAGATATTATTAATGAAATGAATAAATTTTTAAAGGGCATTTATATGGGAATAATATCTTTTAAGGATTACTACGAAAAGGCTCACGCAATGCCTATAAAAAAGGATATAGAAAGTATAATAAATTCCTTTAAAGGTCATGAAGAAGCTATTATTAGAAAAATTCAACAACTTGGGGGTGAACCTACAGATTCAATTGGTTTGACAGGACTTATGGGTGAAGTTTTTCAGAAAATTAAACTTATTCCAGCTGATGAAGACAAAGAAATAGTACAGCAAGCTGTAAAGGCTATGGAAATGGGCATGAAAAATGCTAATAAGTTTTTAAAAGAACATGATTATTTTGAAAATGATTTAAAGGATACCATAAGTGGAGTAATTAAAGATTATGATAATAATTTGAGAAAACTTAAAGAGTGGTTATAAAATTATTTAATATATGGATTATGGAATTCGTTTTTTATGAATACCATTTTCCATTTTTCATTGTATGTTTGATTAATTTATTACAAAAATGTATACTAATCTTAGTATATAGAAATATTCAATAATATAAGTATATTTGTCTTATTGTTTTGTTAAGGAGTGGAATAATGAAAAATAATAAAAAAATTACACCAAGCATTTTGCCAGGATTTATGGAATTACTTCCTGAAAAGCAAGTTATATTTGATGATATGGTAAAAAAAATAACAAAGGTATATAGAGACAATGGTTTTTTACCAATAGATACACCAGTAATTGAAAAAGCATCAGTGCTTCTTGCAAAATCTGCAGGAGAAACAGAAAAACAAGTATATCAATTTACAAAGGGAAGTAAAGAACTTGCTTTAAGATTTGATTTGACAGTTCCATTTGCAAGATATGTTGCTCAACATTATAATGATTTAATTTTTCCATTTAAAAGATATCAAATAGGAAAGGTATATAGAGGCGAAAGGAATCAAAGAGGAAGGTATAGAGAATTCTATCAATGTGATGTTGATATTGTAGGAAATGGAAAGCTTGATGAAAAAAATGATGCTTTAGTAGTAAGTACAGTATATAAAGCACTAAAAGCTATAGGAATAAATGACTTTAAGATTCAAATAAGTAACAGAAAGATTTTAAAAGGTGTTATAAAGGAATTACAAATTGAAAACGAAATGGAAGTTATGATTCTTATTGATAAATATGACAAAATAGGTAAAGAAACCTTTGAATCAGAATTAAAAGAACTTGTAGGTGAAGAAAAAAGCAAAACTATAGTGGATGTTATGGCAATATCAGGTGACAATTCTACTATAATTAAGAATTTAAGATCTATTGACATAAAAAATGATTTGTTTGAATTAGGAGTAGATGAACTTGAAAAGGTAGTAAATTGCTTAAAATTATTTGGTGTAAATGAGGACAACCTAAAAATAGATTTAAAAATAATAAGGGGCTTAGACTATTATACAGGCACAGTTTTTGAAACTTTATTAGTAGGAAATGAAGGATATGGCTCAATATCTTCAGGAGGTAGATATGATAATTTAGCTCAAAATTATACTGATAATTTACTTCCTGGGGTTGGAATGTCTATTGGTTTAACAAGATTATTTTTTGTCCTAAGTGAAATTGGATTTGTGGATAATTATGCACTTAATAATTCAGTAGATTATTTAATTTTACCTATGGGAGAAAACTTTGAGTATTGTACAAAAGTTTGCAATATACTTCAAGAAAAAGGATATAGTGCAGAAATTTATTTAGAGGAAGATAAGTTTAAGAAAAAGATGTCATATGCTAATAAATTAGGTATTAACAAGGTAGTAATTATAGGTGAAGATGAAGTATCAAATGAACAAGTTACAATTAAAGACATGGTGCTTGGTAAGCAAGAAACAATCAAAATAAATGAACTTTAAGAATATTTTAGGAGTTTTTGATATGAATAAATATGCAATATTTGATAGCCATGCTCATTATGATGATGAGAAATTTGATCAAAATAGAAATGAACTTTTAAAAGAATTGCAGGAAAATGGTGTTATTGGTGCTGTTAACTGTTCTTCATCCTATGAAAGTGTAGGTAAAACATGTGAACTTGTAAATAAATGGGATTTTATTTATGGAGCTGTAGGAATTCATCCTGAAAATGCAAATGAATTTAGCGATAAATGCATCAAGGAATTTGAAGATATTATAAAAAACAACAAAAAGATTGTTGCTATAGGTGAGATTGGACTTGATTATTATTGGGAGGAAAATCCGTCTAGAGAAATTCAAAAAGATGTTTTTAGAAAACAAATGCAGCTAGCTAAGAAGTTAAAGCTACCTGTAATAATTCATGATAGAGATGCGCATAAAGATACATTAGAAATTATGAAGGAATTTGAAGGCGTAATAGGAACTGTTCATTGCTTTTCTGGTAGTGTAGAATTTGCTAAGGAATGCTTGAAACTTGGATACTATATAGGAGTTACTGGGGTAGTAACTTTTAAAAATTCAAAAAAGCTAAGAGAAGTTGTGAAAAATGTTCCGCTTGATAGGCTTCTTGTAGAAACGGATTGCCCTTATATGGCTCCAGAACCTAATAGAGGTAAGACTAATAGATCAGATTATATTGAATTTGTATTAGATAAAATAGCAGAAATTAAAAATGTGGATGGCAGAGATTTAAATAAACAAGTTAATGAAAATTTATTTAGATTAATGAGTAAAATTTCACACTAAAATATAGAGAGTTGACTTCTTTGGAAAAATATGGTAAAACATATATATAAAGAGTTTCATGAAGAATAGGCTGAAAGCCTTGAAAATACTAACTTTTTAAAACTTTCAAAATGTCAAATTTGACAGAATGCATAAAATAGATATATAATTCTCATGAGCTCTTACCAAAGGAGGTTTATTATTTTATGAAAAAAGGAAATCTTAAGAATTACTTTGTGAAAAGTTTTTCTAAGGATCCCAAAGCAAAGATAATATTAGGCATAATTGTAATAGCTTGTATTGTAACGGGAACAATAGTTGCAATGAGAAAAAGTATAAAGATTAACATAGACGGAGAAGAACAAACTTACATTACTTATAAGAGTACAGTTGATGATCTGCTTAAGGAAGAGGGAATTGAGATATCTGAAAAGGACAAGATAGAACCTGCACTAGGTACTAAGATAAAAAGTAATCAAGAAGTAAATATAAAAAGAGCCGTGCCAGTAAACCTTACAGTTTCGGGTAAAGAAGTAAGTTTAGACACAGCAGAAGATACAGTAGAAGATATGTTAGTTGCTGAGGAAGAATATTTAAAAAGCAATGGTATAGAATTCAAAAATGAAGATATAGTTTCACCAGAAAAAGAAACTAAATTGGATTCTGGAATGGATATAAAAATAACAAAGGTTGATGTGGAAGAAGTAGTGGAAACACAAGTAATGCCTTATAGTTCTTCAGAGGTAGTTGATTATGACAAAGATATATCCTTTAAGGAAGTTACAACACCTGGCATAAATGGTGAGAAAGAAGTAACATATAAAGTTGTTAAACATGATGGCGAAATAATATCAAAGGATGAAATAAGCCAAAGACCTACAAAGCCTACTCAAGATGAAGTTGTAACAAAAGGTGGTAGTCAGTTTATTGCAAGTAGAGGCGGCGAAATAAAAGTAAAGAAAAAACTTTCAATGCAAGCAACTGCATATTCAGGGCATAATACTACTGCAACAGGTAGAAAACCTGTAAAGGCTTCAGATGGTGTAATTGGTACAATTGCAGTCGATCCTAGAGTAATACCACTTGGAAGTTTAGTATATGTAAGTGGTTATGGAAAAGCTATAGCAGCTGATACTGGCGGAGCAATAAAAGGCAACATAATAGATGTGTATCTTAACTCATCGTCAGAATGTAGCAGTTGGGGTAGAAAGTACGATATAGAAGTTGGAATAATAGCATATCCAGGTGAATGGTAAAATATAAAAATTATTAGAATGTAAATTTATGAATAACGTGAAATTTTCCTTGAGAAAAAAGATTACGTTTACATACTTTTGCATTCTTTTTTCTTTAAGGAAAGTGTACATTTTGATTTTCATTATAAATATGATAAATTATAATAAGAAGTATTTGCAAAAATGATTTTGAAAGGAAGTATTATTTTGATAAAAGAAGTTATTGTTGTAGAGGGAAGGGACGATATTGCTGCGGTAAAGAAAGCTGTTGATGCGGAAATGATTGCAGTAGGTGGATTTGGAATAAATGCTAAAGTAATAGCTAGAATAAAAGAAGCACAAAAAAGAAAAGGAGTTATTGTATTTACTGATCCTGACTTTGCAGGTGAAAAAATAAGAAGTATTATTTCTAAGAGAGTAAAAGGTGTAAGACATGCATATATATCACAAGAAGATGGTTTTAAAGACGGAGATATTGGAGTTGAGAACGCAACACCAGAAGTAATAATTAAGGCATTAGAAAATGCAAAGGTAACATTAGAAGATAAAGTTGAATTTTATAATATGCAAGATATGTATCATTTTAAGTTAGCAGGAAATCCAGATTCTAAAAAGCGAAGAATTATTTTAGGAAAAGAACTTGGAATAGGATATGGAAATGCAGCTCAAATTGTTACAAGATTAAATAATTATGGTATATCTAAAGAAGAATTTATAAAAGCTATAGATGTTATACAAAAAGAATTAGGAGAATAATGAATGGATATAAAAAATTATAGTACTCAAGAAATTGTTAAAAAGTATAATTTTAAATTTTCAAAGAGCCTTGGACAAAATTTCCTTCACGATGAAAGTATTTTAGATAGTATTGTAGAAGGTGCAGATGTATGTAAGGATGACTTAGTTATAGAAATAGGGCCTGGTGTAGGTTCTCTTACAGCAAAGCTTCTTCAAAAAGCAGCTGAAGTAGTATCTATAGAACTTGATAATGATTTAATACCTATTTTGGAAAATGAACTTTCTCAAGAAGAGAATTTTACACTTATACATGATGATGCATTAAAGGTGGATTTTAAAGAAATTATAAAGGATCATAAAAGTGTAAAACTTGTGGCTAATTTGCCTTACTATGTAACTACACCTATCATAGTAAAATTATTAAAAGAACAATATAATTTTAAGTCCTTAACAATAATGATACAAAAGGAAGTAGCTGAAAGAATCGATGCAGAACCTAATTGTAAAGAATATGGTTCTCTTTCATTACTTGTTCAATACTATTGTAATACTAAGATTATAAAAAGAGTATCTCCAGGTGCATTTATTCCACAACCTAAGGTAGATTCTATAGTAATAAGGTTAGATAGATTAGAAAAACCTAGAGTAGATGTTACAGATGAAGATTTGATGTTTAAAATAATTAGAAATGCATTTAATATGAGAAGAAAAACTTTATTAAATGGAGTTAAATTCTTAAATATGAAAAAAGAAGATATATTAAAGGCATTTGAAAATGCATCAATTGATCCTAAAAGGCGTGGTGAAACATTAAGCCTTGAAGAGTTTAGAAATTTAACTGAAGAAATAATTAAGCTTAGATAAAATAATTGCTTTTGGAATAATGTAAGAATCTAATCATATACTGTATTAAAAAAGTATGTGTGGAGGTTTTTTATTTGGGGCATAATAAATTATATAGAAATTTTATAATATTACAAGCAGATAAAGATAACAAAAATGAAGTATCATCTAAACAGATATCAGGATATGCTAAAATTGAAGCAAAGGGAGATAGGTGCAAAATTTCTTTTTACATTCAAAATTTAGAATCTACAGAAAAGTATTATATGGTTCTTATTTGTTATAAAAAGGATAACAGAAAAATAATTAACTTAGGTCCTATAAAAATAGATGATTCATTAAAGGGTCAGTGCATGAAAGAATATTATATAAATAATATTGCGGGATTAAATGTTAATTATGAAGATATATCTGGTGCGGGAATTTTCAAAATGGTAGATGATAACATATCATTTATGCTTTATGGATTTAATAATAGTGAATCTGTTGGCGACGATTGGAAAAAATGCAAGGTATGTAATTATAAAGAAGAAGAGATTCCTAAAGATTTTGTAGAACTCAAAAATAAAGACAATAAGAAGGATAAAGACAAACATAATTCTTCTAAATTCTGTGAACATAAAGAAAAGAGTCATAACTGTAAAGATGAAACTGAGTGTAAACAAAAAAAAGAACATAAAGAGTCAAAGTCTTGCAAGGAAAAAGAAGTTAGCAAAGAAGTTGAAAATAAGAAAGATGATATTAAATGCGAATGTAAGAAAATTGAACCTGAATGTGAAGAGTGTTTAAAGTGTTCTAGAGAGTTAAAATGTAATAAAGAATTAAAATGCGATAGAGAATTAAAACGTAATAAATTTGAAGAATATGAAAAAGAAATTGAAGATAGAAAAGACGAAAAAATAGATCCTTATGATTTTAACCTAAAAGGCAAGCTTGGAGAATTTTTTGAAAAAGTAGTAAGTGATTTTACTTTATTAAAAGACAAATATAAAGAAATAAAATATTGTAAATGGTATAAAGCCCAAGTTTCATCAATAGAAGACATGTGTGACACATCAAATTATAATAAATATACAATAGCATATTATCCTATGATAAATTATTATCCTTATATAAAAAAATATGGATATTTTGTAATGGGCTATAAATGTGATGAAAAGGGAAATTTAAAATATATTGTTTATGGTGTTCCTGGAGGCAAAGGAAAACAAAACCAACCATATGGTGGCAGAACTGGATTTGTAACATGGATGCAGACAGAAAATGAAAAAACAGGTCTTTGGCTTATGTTTTATGATTATAAAAAGTCTATGGTTGTTGTCCCAGCAAAGGAATAGTCATATAATAGCAAATTTTAAGAATAGTTTGCTATTAATACTATAAAGTATTATAATCTAATTAGTTATAGGAGAAGCTAAATTAAGCTTCTCCTAAAATGTTATATAAATATAATATTTTAAATTGGAGGATACGATAGCAATGAGAATGGTATTATTTCAGATTTTTGGAATAAAAGTTTATAGTTATGGATTAATGATTGCAATAGGAATTATAATAGCTGGACTAATGTTTTTAAGAAAAGGAAAAGAAAAGGGATATAACGAAGACAATCTTACAAATTTAATGATATTAACAGTTATCTCTGGAATTGTTGGAGGTAAACTACTTTTTATATTGGTTAATATAAAGGATATTATAAATGATCCATCACTTCTTTATAATTTTGGAGAAGGCTTTGTAGTTTATGGAGCTATAATTTTAGGAGCTTTATGTGTATATATATATACTAAGAAAAAGCAATGGGATTTTTTTAGTATTACTGATATTATTGCACCGGGACTAGCCATAGCACAAGGTTTTGGAAGAATAGGCTGCTTTTTAGCTGGATGCTGTTATGGAAAGGCTACAGATTTATTTTTAGGAGTTACATTTCCCGTTGATTCTTTAGCACCATCAGGTATAGTTCTTCATCCTACACAATTATATTCGTCACTATTTGATTTTATTTTAGGTGCATTTTTAATAATTTATTCAAGAAACACTAATGTTAAATCTGGAAAGCTTACATCAGCTTATGTTATATCTTATAGTATAGGAAGATTTATAATAGAATTTTTAAGAGATGATGAAAGAGGAGCATTATGGCTTCTTTCTACATCACAATGGATAGCTATAGGTACTTTGATTTTAGGAGTTATATTATTTATTTGGTCAAATAAAAAAGGAAGAGTGAACAATATTGAAGCATAGTAAAAACATAATTTTAATAGCTTTATTAATAATATTTACATATTCGTTCGTTGGATGTGATATTTTAGATTCTGCTCAAGTAAAACTTAAAATTAAAAATCAAGATTTTGACTATATAATACAAGAAAATGTTGATAAAATTATTATACAAAATTCAAGGGATCCTGGATTTAGATTTATAGTTACAGATAATAGTGCAATAAGGGATATATATGACATATTAAAAAAGGGAAAAATTAGAGAAGAGAAAACATCATTAGATCCTGATTACGTTTTAGAAGTATATATTGGTGATGAGGTTAAAAAATATCAGTATGTAGTTAATGTTGATGAAAATGGTGTGGGAAATTTTTATAATGATGATAATATTTATGATATATCAAATGATTTAGATCAGACAATAAGGCAAAATTTATCATTTATTAGTAAACCTAAAAATTTTGAAGAGATTTATTATGATTCTATAATAGAGGTTCTAAAAAAAGATAAAGATCAGCTTGATGATTCCGAACATAAAGTTGGAATTGATATATCAGGTGATGTTAATTGTTTAAAATATATGTTTTCAGTGGATTTGTTGGATTTCAAAAATAAAATGCAAAAAGAAATTTCAAATATACAATTAACTAATAATAATTTATCAGATTTTGATACTATAATAACAGTTAAAAATGCAGGATATAGTACAAAGATATTTAAAACAACAATAACAGTAGACAATCAAAAAGATAAGGTCTATGAGACATATTATGTATCAGGATCTTATGAATATAAAGGTTGGAAAATTACAGTAAGTGAAGCTAATGAAAAGCCAGATAACTGGTAAAAGAAAGGAGAAATTTAAATGAGTAGTAGTTGTGACAAATGTCCTAGTAAAGGAACTTGTAAATCTGAATCATGTGATTCAAAAGGTAAAACTCAATTTGCAGTTAAGGTATTACCTAAGTATGGAAAAATAAAAAATATTATAGGTGTTATAAGTGGTAAAGGTGGAGTTGGAAAGTCAACTGTCACAGGAATACTTGCATCTGAGTTGAATAAGAAAGGATACAAAGTTGGAGTGCTTGATGCTGATATTACAGGACCATCAATGCCAAGATTTTTTGGGATAAATACAAAAAGAGGTAATATAATTCCTATTGATGATAACAATGTTAAATTTCAACCTGTTGAAACAGAAAGTGGAATAAAGGTTATTTCAATGAACCTTTTAACACAAGTTGAAGATCAACCTGTCATTTGGAGAGGACCTGTTATAACAGGAGTATTAAATCAAATGTATGTAGATACAGAGTGGGGAGATTTAGATTATTTATTAATTGATATGCCTCCAGGAACTGGAGATATTGCTTTGACAGTAATGCAAGACATACCATTAAAGGAAATGATAATAGTATCTACTCCTCAAGATATGGTTTCTATGATAGTAAAAAAAGTAGTTATTATGGCTGAAAAAGTTGGGGTTAAAATAAGAGGAGTAGTGGAAAACATGTCATACATAATGTGTGATAGTTGTCAAAAGAAATTGCGTGTGTTTAGCAGTAAGAGTGCAGATGAACATGCGGAATATTTAGGATTGCCTCTAATTGGTGAACTTCCTATAGATATGGAGTTTACAGCTGCCTTAGAAAATGGTAAGGCTGAAGAATATGTTAAGGATAGTCCATTATATTCATCAATATTTGAGGGATTATATTAGAATAAAAAATCTCCTTATTGGTTAAAATATTTTAGAATAAGTATTTTTTAAGGAGGTTTTTTTATGAAAGCAAATGTAGATCAAGATACATGTATTTCATGTGGTTTATGTCCTACTATATGTGATAAGGTATTTCAAATGGGTGATAGTGGTAAAGCAGAGGTAATAGTATCTGAAGTACCAAGTGATTGTGAAGATGATGTTAAGGATGCTGAAGCAAGTTGCCCTGTAAATGCTATAAGTGCACATTAGAGTTTTAATATTTAAGCGGAGTGAGCATGCTGCAAAATGATTAATTTTTTAATTATTGTAGCATGCTCTTTTATTTGTAATAGTTCTTTTGGTTGTAGACATTTACAAGCCAATGTGCCATAATGAAAATAGCAATAATTTTATTGTATATTGTCTATTGGGGGGATTTAAGTGAATAAAACAATAAAAAGAGTAATATGTATAGCTACAATGGGGATGATATTATCAACTACTGGTTATAATATTGTTAATGCATCATCTATTTTTTCAAAAAGTAATGTGACACTTCAGGAAGATAACAAAATTTCAAATCTTAAGGTTTCAGTTAATGATGATTTAAATTATGATAGCAATATTAAAGTAAATGTTGGGGCAAAAATAAAATTTACTGTGGATAATAAATGGGATAATTACAAGATATATGTAAATGATAATTTATTAGAAGAAAGCTCAGATACTAATGTTTTTTATTGGAATCCAGAAGAAGAAGGAGCATATAAAGTAAAATTAGTAGGTGAAAATTCAAATGATGATACTTTTGAAGAAAAGGATATATATTTTGAAGCGTTAGAAAAAGATTATAGAGCACCTAAAATACGAAATATAGATATTTTTAGTAAAGCAAACTTTGATTTAGAGTGTGTAGCAAATACATCAGGAGATAATGTTAAATATAAATTTCAAGTAAGAGAATTTCAAGTAGCTAAAGATGGTGATAATGAAATTACACCTTTATATTGCTATCATAATATATCTGATTTTATAGATAATAATAATATCACTTGGAATCAGATGAGGGTTTTACCAGAAGAAGGTATGGTAGTTGGATATTCAATTAAGGTAATTGCTGAAAATGAATATGGCTATGATTCTAAAGAATATAATTTTTCAGCAGAACCTGCAAATAATAAAAAAATACAAGATCTTAAAACTTCAATAAATGAAGAGATTGTAGATTCAAATAACTTGCAATTTAATACTAATAGTTCTCTTGAATTTAAAGGTGAAAGGGGATATATATATTACGAATTGTATGTTAATGATAAATTAATAGACATGGAATATAGATCAAATTATCTTAATTGGAAACCCGATAAGGCTGGAGATTATAATGTTAAGGTAGTTGGTTATAATAGTAATGGTGAACCTGAAGGTGCAGCAAGAGCAGAGAAAAATATGCATATTACAATTTCTGATAAAGATGAAAAAGCACCTAAAATCAAAAAGGTTTCATTAAATAGTACAGATGAAAATAGCGTAAGAAATATTAATTGCGCAATAGAAGCTTATGGAGAAAATAATGAATATAAAATTGAAGCTTTATCATTAGAAAAGAGTAATGCACCTAGCGGATATTGGGCAGATGAGTTTACTCCATATAAATTAGTTAGAGATTTTTCTAAAGAAAGTACATTAAGTTGGAGTGAGGAAAGCAATATCATCAATAAAGATGACGAAAGATATATAGAGTTTGAATACATAAAAAAATTAAAAATTACAGTAAAAAATGAATATGGCTACGATTCAGTTATTTTTAATTATAATGATGATAGTGGTTTTGAATATCAAGAAGATGATAATAAACCAGAAACAACACCAAAGGATGATGAAGATAAGAGTACAAGCACACCAAAAGGTGATGAAGATAAAAGCACAAGTACACCAAAGGGTGATGAAGATAAGAGCACAAGCACACCAAAGGATGATGAAGATAAGAGCACAAGCACACCAAAGGGTGATGAAGATAAAAGTACAAGCACACCAAAGGAAGACGAAGATAAGAGCACAAGCACACCAAAGGGTGATGAAGATAAAAGTACAAGCACACCAAAGGAAGACGAAGATAAGAGTACAAGTACACCAAAGGATAATGAGGAAATAATTATACCAGATGACAATGATAAAACAGACAATGAAAAAGACAACAATTTAGATCAGGATAATAAATCTGAAGAAACAGAAGGAAAAGATAATGAAACTGTTGATAGTGATAAAGATAGTAAAGAAGATAAATCTCATACATCAGATGGTTCAAATTTAGCTAAAATTATTGGATTTGCTATTTTGGGTTTATCACAATCATTAATATTAAAAAAGAAAAGTGAGAAATAAAAAAAGGGCTGCTAACTGGCAGCCTTTTTAGTATATATCATTATAAATTATTTCAAATACCCTAAGTGATTCTTCTATTCTTGGTTTTAATAAATCTTTTTTATTTTTAAACTCTTCCTTTCCTTTATCAGTAAGAGTGTATATTTTTTTAAATTTTTTCTTTGGGTCATCCCACTGGCCTACAACAAAGCCTTCTTTTTCAAATTTTTTTAGAAGTGGATAAATTCCACCAGTGCTAGGAAGCCATAAGCCAGAAGTTCTTTCTCCTATTTTTTTTGAAATATCATTTCCATTTGATGGAGATAGGGTTAGGATATATAGAACATATATAGGAAGCAAACCTTTAGTGAAAATTTGTCCAACAGCTTCTCTTTCCTGTTTTACTTTTTTAAGTTTTGCAAGATTTTCTTTATATTCTTTATATAATCTTTTTTCTTCTTCTTTGATGTTATTGTAATCTAAATTATTCCTTGCCATAAGCAAATTTAAACCTCTTGAATAATAAGACCTATAAGACCTGCTCCTGTATTGATTCCAAGGGAAGGGCTTATTTCTCCTGTTCTAATATCTAATATATTAGGATTATCTTTTATTGAATTATAGAAATCTATACAATCTTCTTTGGCATGACCATGTAAAACGGCGATGTTACATTTCCCTTTAGATAAAAAATTATCTAAAATTTCATGTAATTTTTTAATTGCTTGTTTTCTTCCACGTGCTTTTGCATAAGTATTATATATTCCGTCATCTGCTACTTCTATAATAGGTTTAAGATTTAACAATTCACCAATAGTACCAGCAACACGACCAATTCTGCCACCTTTCTTTAAATATAACAAGGTATCAATGGTAAAGAAACAATGTACTTTTTTTCGTAATTCTGGCAACATATTTATTATATTTTCGTAAGAAGAACCATTTTCAATGCTTTTTGCAGTTTCTATTACAATATCACCCTGTGCACCTGTTAATGTTTTTGTATCATATATATATGATGTAATATTGGGATGATTTTCTGCAACAAGTCTTATTGAATTTGCTGTACCTGAAAGGGTACTTGATATATGAATGCATATTGCATGAGTATATCCTTCTTTTTCTAGTGTAGAAAAAAGATTTTCCATTTCTTCCATACTTGGAAGTGATGTGCTTGGAATTTCTTTTTCTAAGGAACTATATACTTCATCTGGTGTTATATCTACACCATCTTTATATTCCCCATTAGAATATATTATTCTAAAAGGTAAAACATTTATATTATATTTATTTATTATTTCCTTTGGTAAATCAGCAGCGCTATCAGTTATTAGTGCTATTTTTTCCATTAAAAGATGCCTCCTTGATTATTAAATTAAACATACCACTATTGATATAGTTAATTATATCAGTATTGATATAATTAACTATATCAGAACTGATAGGGTTATTCAACAAAAAATGTAAAATTAAATATAATTAACAAACAAAAAATATTAAGTAAAAATCAATATTAAATAATAATATAAACAACTTTGAAGTAATGCAAAAAAAGGAGCAAATCGGACTAATATTATAATAAATATCATATATAACAAAAATATAATTAAAAATGGCATTGATATATATTATGGAATGAAGTATAATATGAACGTGTCTTAAGACACTATATATTGTGTGGTGGTGATTTTGGAATGCTATATGTAGTTAAAAGGGATGGGAGAGAAGTACAATTTAATGCAGACAAAATAGCTCATGCCATTAATAGGGCGGCTACTGAAGAAGGATTAAACTTAAGAACAAGTCAAGTGCTAGATTCAGTTCAAAGAGTTATAAGTTATATAGAATTATCTGAAAAAGCAAAAATTTCAGTAGAAGAAATTCAAAATTTAGTAGAAAAAGCACTAAAGGACAGTGGTCATCAAGACGTAGCTATTGCTTATTCTAACTACAGAAGAGAAAGAACGAAGGTAAGAGATATAAAATCAGATTTAATGAAAGCTATAAAGCAAATTGGTGTTGAAACAGATAGAGATAATGCCAATGTAGGTAATAATTTTAGTTCTAAGCTTTTAAGAATAGCTTCTGAATCTAATAAATGGCATAATCTTTCTACTATGCCAAAGCGTTTATCAAAAGCTCATGAAGTTGGAGATTTATACTATCATGATTTGGATAGTTATAACTTAACTGTTAATTGTTTGCATATTCCAACTAGAGAACTTTTAGAAAGCGGTTTTAATACAGGATATGGAACAATAAAAAGACCTAAAAGAATAGAAAGTGCAGCTGAACTTTCATGCATTCTTTTACAATCAACACAAAACGATATGTTTGGTGGTCAGTCTCATCCTGATTTTGATAATGATATGGCTGTATTTGTAGAACCAACAAGGCAAGAAATAATTGATGAATTTAAAGAACTAGGAATAGCTGAAGAAAAAATGGATGAACTTGTTCATAAAAAATTATTAAATAGAGTGCATCAAGCTATGCAAGGTGTTGTATACAATTTAAATACAATGCACAGCAGAGCAGGATCTCAAGTTCCATTTAGTTCAGTAAATATAGGAATTCCTCATTCAAAGGATGCAGCACTTGTATGTCAAGTTTTCTTAGAAGAATATGAAAAGGGGCTTGGAAAAGGTGAGCAACCAATATTTCCTAATATAATATTTAGAGTAAAAAAAGGTGTAAATAGAGAGAAAAATGATCCTTATTACTATTTATATGAACTTGCATGTAGGGTCGCAGCAAGAAGAATGAATCCAACATTTATGAATTTAGATGCTGATTTTAATAAAGAATATTATGATAAGGGATATATGCCAGCTACAATGGGTTGTAGAACTTACATAATGAAAAATGTTAATGGTGAGCCTGGTTGTAAAGGAAGAGGAAATATTGCCCCTACAACAATTAACTTGCCTAGAATAGGTATACAAGCAAAGGGTAATATTGATAAATTCTTTGATATTTTTCAAAAGAGAATAGATTTAGCTAAGGAATCATTAATGCATAGATATGATGTATTAAAGAGATTAAAGGTTAAGGATTTACCATTTGTAGCAGGACAATATTTAATGAAGGGTTCTGAAAACTTGTCACAAGATGATTCAATAGAACCAATTTTAAAGCAAGGGACTTGGGGAATTGGATTTATTGGTCTTGCAGAAACCTTAGTAGCATTAATAGGAAAGCATCATGGTGAAAGTAAAGAAGCAAGAGAACTTGGTCTTAGAATTGTTACATTTCTTAGGGAAAATGTTGATAGACTTACAGAAGAAACTCATTTAAATTGGAGTTGTTATGCAACTCCTGCAGAAGGATTATCTGGCAAGTTTATAAAACAAGACCAAAAAGTTTTTGGTAAAATACCAGGTGTAACAGATAAAGAATATTATACAAATAGTTTTCATGTGCCAGTTGGTTATCCAATATCAATAAAGGAAAAAATTGATATTGAGGCTCCTTATCATAAGCTTTGTAATGGTGGTCATATAAGTTACATAGAAGTTGATGATAATCCAACAGGTCAAACAATTATGGATATATTGGATTATGCTTATAAGAAAACTAATATAAGTTACATGGGAGTAAATTTCCACATTAGATATTGTAAAGATTGTGGTGCTCAACTTTTAAATCATGAACAAAAATGCCCAAAATGTAATAGTACGAATATTCAAGGAATATCAAGAGTTACTGGATATTTAAGTTTGGATGAAAGATTTGGACCTGGTAAATATAATGAGAGAAAAGATAGAATAACTCATACTGATACTCATACTAAGAATTATATTTAATGAATTTAATAAACCTAAAATTTATATTAATTTATGAATTTTAGGTTTATTTTTTTGATCTTAATATAAAAATTGTTCAAAGTAGAAAAATATGATAAAATATTGAAAGAATATGGATTAAGGAGGATTATAATTAATGGTAAAATTATTTGAAAAAGGAGCATACCTTTTAAATGGCAGAGAGATTGTCGAAGATGGTGCTGATCAAGCTGCTATTTTAAAAAGCAAATTAGGGGACAAGTATCCAAGTAAAGAAGAAGCTGCTAAGAATACAATAGCATATGGAATATTAAAATCTCATAATACTTCTGATAACATGGATAGGTTAAAAATAAAATTTGATAAGTTAACTTCTCATGATATTACTTTCGTTGGAATTATCCAAACAGCAAGGGCATCAGGGCTTGAAAAATTCCCAGTTCCTTATGTATTAACAAACTGTCATAACAGTCTATGTGCTGTTGGTGGTACTATTAATGAAGATGACCATATGTTTGGCCTTTCTTGTGCTAAAAAATATGGTGGAATTTATGTTCCTCCTCATCAAGCAGTAATTCATCAATTTGCAAGAGAAATGTTAGCAGGCTGTGGAAAAATGATTTTAGGTTCAGACAGTCATACTCGTTATGGTGCACTTGGTACTATGGCAGTAGGTGAAGGTGGTCCTGAAATAGTTAAACAATTATTAAGCCAAACATATGATATAAACATGCCAGGAGTTATAGGTGTATACTTAACTGGAAAGCCAGTTAAAGGTGTAGGACCTCAAGATATTGCACTTGCTATAATAGGAGCAGTATTTAAAAATGGATATGTTAAAAATAAAGTCATGGAATTTGTAGGAGACGGAGTTGAAAACTTAAGTGCTGATTATAGAATCGGAATTGATGTTATGACTACAGAAACTACATGTCTTTCTTCGATTTGGAAAACAGATAGTAAAATTAAAGAATTTTATGAAATTCACAAGAGACCAGAAGAATTTAAAGAATTAAATCCTGGGGATGTAGCATATTATGATGGAATGGTTTATGTAGATTTATCTGAAATTAGACCAATGATAGCAATGCCTTTCCACCCAAGTAATGTATACACAATAGAAGAATTAAACAATAATCTTTTAGATATATTAGATGATGTAGAAAAGAAAGCACAAGTAAGTCTTGATAATAATGATGTTAAATTCTCATTAAAGGATAAAGTTAGAAATGGTAAGCTTTATGTAGAACAAGGTGTTATAGCAGGATGTGCAGGTGGTGGTTTTGAAAACATCTGTGATGCAACAGACATTTTAAGAGGTACTTCAATTGGAAGCGATGAATTTACATTAAGTGTATACCCAGCATCTCAACCAGTATTTATGGAACTTGTTAAAAATGGAAGAATAGCTGATCTTATGGAAACTGGTGCAATTGTTCGTACAGCTTTCTGTGGTCCATGTTTTGGAGCAGGAGATGTACCAGCTAATAATGGATTAAGTATACGTCATTCTACTAGAAACTTCCCTAACAGAGAAGGATCTAAGATTACAAATGGTCAAATTGCTTCTGTTGCACTTATGGATGCACGTTCAATTGCAGCAACAGCAGCTAATAAGGGATATTTAACTCCAGCAACAGATGTTGATGTTGAATTTACAAAGCCAAAATATTTCTTTGACAAGGCAATTTATGATAAGAGAGTTTACAATGGACTTGGAAAAGCAGATCCTTCTGTTGAAATTAAATTTGGACCAAACATAAAGGATTGGCCAACAATGGTACCATTAACAGACAATCTTTTATTAAAAGTAGTATCTGTTATACATGATCCAGTAACTACTACTGATGAATTAATACCATCAGGAGAAACTTCATCTTATCGTTCAAATCCACTTGGCCTTGCTGAGTTTACATTATCACGTAAGGATCCTTCATATGTTGGAAAAGCTAAGGCTGTTAAGGCAATGGAAGAAAAAAGACGTGAAGGAAAATGCCCTTGTGAAGGTAATGATGAATTAAAGCCAATAATGGATAAGATAAAAGAAACCTACAATATAAGCAGAGATACTATAGGAATAGGTAGTACAATATATGCTGTTAAACCTGGAGATGGTTCAGCTCGTGAACAAGCAGCTTCATGTCAAAAAGTTTTAGGTGGCTGGGCTAATATTGCTAAGGAATATGCAACTAAGAGATATCGTTCAAATCTTATAAACTGGGGTATGCTTCCATTTGTATATGAACAAGATGATATTTGCTTTGATAATGGAGATTATTTATTTATTCCTAACATTGCTAAGGCTGTAAAAGATAAAGCTGATGTAATAAAAGCTTATGTTGTAAATAAAGATATGAAAGAGTTTGATTTAAGACTTGGAGATCTTACAGATAAAGAAAGAGAAATTATTTTAGATGGATGTTTAATAAATTATAATAGAGCATAATTTATTAAATATATTTGTACTTTATATAATTGATGCTGTTACATTAGCAAGTAAAATTGTTAATGTGGCAGTTTCTTTTTTACTTAATTAATTAAAATAATGTGGAAAATATACAAAAAAATCATAATATATGCAGAAAAAATATTTAGAATGTAAAATTAATCATTATTTTGTAGTATAATAGACTTTAGATATTTAATAAATTGGGGGCTATTTTCAATGAGAAAAGAAGAAAAATTGAAGCTAAATTTAGAATCTATATGTATATATAACGAGATATTTAAAGATTCAGTGGGAAAAAAATTTACAACTCTTGTTAATAAAATATCTAATGAGGATTCCTTTGGAGATTGTATTGTGGCATATAATGAATTTGTATATGCTTTATACAAAAATAATAGTAAACTTTCATTTAAGGAAAACTTGGTAGATGAAATGCTTCTTGCAACTAATCCATTTACATTAAGACTTGAAAAATATGGAGATGTTTCAGACTTTGTAAAGATTGGATTAAAAAACGAGTTAGATTCTCTTTCAAATATTCTTAAAATTACAAGTGATGACATTAAAGAAATATTATTATCAAGGTTTGCAGATGATGTAATTGTAGAAAGAAAAATAAATGGCTTATTAGACTGGGGCAAAGATAAGGAAAATTACATAGAAAAAAATAATGGTGATTATGAAAAATTAAAAAAGAAATTAATGGATTCTGATGATTGGACAAAGTATACAGATGATATAGTAAAATTTCACATAGAAAATGGGACTGGACGTGCTACTGCCTATAGTGCTTTTGTTTGGGAGAGATTTGAAAATGATGATGAAGGAAGACTTAGGGAAATTGCAGAACCAGATCCTATTAAGCTTGATCAGCTTGTTGGATATGAACTTCAAAAGAAGGATATAATAGATAATACAAAGCAATTTTTAAATGGTATTCCAGCAAATAATTTATTACTTTATGGTTCAAGAGGTACTGGTAAATCTTCAACAGTTAAAGCAATATTAAATGAATATGCTAAAGATGGTTTAAGGCTTATAGAAGTTGATAAGGAACAATTAAGTGATTTTACTAGAATAATAAGATTGCTAAAACATAAAAAGCAAAAATTTATTATATTTGTTGATGATTTAGTATTCCAAGAAAATGAAGCAAGCTATTCAGCTCTTAAAACAATACTAGAAGGTAGAGTTGAAAACAGACCTGAAAATATATTAATATATGCAACTACAAATAGAAGACACTTAGTACAAGAAAAATTCTCAGATGAAGATGAAATAAATTCAAGAGATACCAGAGAAGAAAAATTATCCCTTGCTGATAGATTTGGTATAACAATAAGTTTCTTCCCACCAAATCAAAAGGAATATTTAGAAATAGTTGATGGAATAGTAAAAGAAAAAGGAATTGAAGTTGATACAGAATATCTTCATAGTGAAGCATTAAAATGGGAAAAATGGCATAATGGACGTTCTCCAAGATCTGCAAGACAATTTATTGCATGGCTTGAAGGTGAACTTAAAAATAAAGATAAGTAATAAGAAAGGATGAATTTTCATGGACAAAATGGTGAGATTATCAGGAATAGCATATGAGAGCTTGGTAAATGGACCAGGCCTTAGACGAGTTTTATTTGCTCAAGGTTGCAGCCATAAGTGTAAGGGATGTTTTAATCCAGATACTCACGATTTTTATGGTGGTTCACTTATGGATATGGATGAAATAATAGAAGATATATTAGATAATCCAATGCTTAAGGGAGTTACTTTTTCAGGTGGTGATCCATGGGAACAGGCAGATAAATTTGCATATATAGCAAAAAAATTAAGAGAAAATGGACTTAATATTTGGAGTTATACAGGGTATACATTTGAATATATATTAGAAAATAAACATAAAGAAAAAGGTTGGAATGATCTTTTAAATAATATTGATGTTTTAGTTGATGGAAAATTTGAAGAGGATAAAAAGCAAGATGGATTGAGATTTAGAGGATCTTCAAATCAACGAATTATAGATGTTCAAGAAACACTCAAAAAAGGTGTAATACAGATATTAAATTTTGATTAATTATAAATTTTAAGCTCAGATGGTAATTTTTACTTTCTGAGTTTTATTTTTAATCTAATTTTAATGTTTAATTAATAGAGAATAAAGAAAAGAGGAATAATATATTATTATCACAAAGGGGGAATTTGATAATGTTTTTAAAGTATATATTAAAGTCTATGATGGAAAAGAAAGGACGATTAATTTTACTGTTAATTGCAATAGCAATGAGTGTAGGTTTGTTTGTTGCAAGTAGTGGAGTAATAGACATAGGAATAAAGTCTTCAACTAGGCCCTTTATAGAAAGCTATGAAAATAAAGATATTATAGTAAGTGGTTCTAATGATGAAACTTTTTTTGATGCAGATAATATAAAAGAAGATGGAATAAAAAATCTAATAAAAGAAATATATTTAGGTGGAAGTTATATAGATAATGATTCAAATATTAATATAACATTACTTGGAAGAGAAGATGAATACATAAATGAAAGTTTATTGCTTAAGGGTTCATTAGATGGCTTTTCAGGAGCAAAATGTATAATATCTCAAAGAACTAGCGAAGAAAAAAATATTAAAAAGGGAGATAAAATAGAACTTATAATTGCAGGACAAAATAAGGAATTAGAAGTATCAGCAATATCAGCAACGAATAATGTTTTTTATACAGATACTATTAATTCATTTACAGTTATTATTCCTTATGAATATTTAAGTAAGGAACTTGGGGTGGAAGGAAAATATAGTGTTATAATGGCTGATAGTTCTAAAAATTCTTTACAAGATAGTATAGATGCTTTTAATGATGCTAATGATAATTTTAGCGCTAGAAAATTATTTGATGCAGATGAAGTAAAAGAGCAAATGTCTTCATTTACGTCTATGCTTTATGCAATGCTTGTAATAGTTGTTGTTATGAGTGCAATTATAATATATGGTTCATTTAAATTAACAGTAACAGAAAGGCTACCTGTTATAGGAACATTTTTAAGTCAAGGTGCTACTGTAGGAACTGTTGAAAAAATATTGCTTTTAGAAAGTGTAGTATATGGAGTTTTTGGAGGTATTATAGGAAATTTACTAGGCATAGGAGGACTTAAATTAATTAATTATATTATATCCCCATTAAAGGATTATGGAATAATTGAAAAAGTTGATATTAATATAGAAACTCTTGTTTTTGGAATGATATTTTCAATAATTCTGGCTGTTGTATCAGCATTAATTCCAGTATTGAAAGTAAGAAGACTTCAAGTAAAAGAAGTAATATTAAATAATGTTGCTGTTTCAACACATATTGGATGGGGAAAATTTATAATTGGAATTGTTTTACTTCTTTTTTCAATAGTGGTAGCATTTGCTAATGGAGAAGAATTTGATGAACTTGGTTCAATTGCAATATTAACATCAATAATAGGTGCAGTTTGTGTATATCAAAAGGTCGTAGATATATTATCAAGGGGGTTATACAAATTATTAAAAGGAAGAAGTAAAAGCTTAGTATTTTCAATTAATAATTTAAGAACATCTAAAGTTCTACTTGGAAATATATCATTAATGATAGTGGCTTTAAGTTCAATTTTTATGATTACTTCATTAGGTACAAGTATAAAAAATATGCTTGTTGGATGTTATGAAGATTTAAAGGTTGATATAAATATACAAGATATTTCAACTATTAAAGAAGATGGAGAACCAGTAGTTAAATTAATAGAAAAAGACTTAGAAAAAATAGATGGAATTGATAAATCTACATTTTGTGAAGAATATAATGATTATGTTAATATAGATGGACAAGATGAAAGAATTACATGCATTGATGAGGATAGCTATGCTGATTATAATAAGTACTTAGATTTTAAATCAGACAAAAATATAGATATGTTTAATAAATTTAAGGATAAAGAAAAATCTATAATTGTTTCTAAAAATGTACTTGAGCAAATTAATAAAAAAGTTGGAGATATTGTAACTATTGAATTAAATGGTAAATCAAATGATTTAGAGATAATTGGAACTTATGATGGTAAGCTTTTTAACATGGGATATACGATGTTTATGAAAAATTCTACTCTTGAAAATGAATTTGGAATGAAGGGCAGACAAGAATTAGTGTTTTCTACTACAAGAAACGCAGAAGATGTTAAAAATGATTTGAAATTTCTTACAAAGAAGTATGGTGTAAATATATCTACTAAAAATGAAATTAAAAAAATAGATGAAGAAAACAATCAAATGGTTATAAATGTTTTATCAATATTTTCATATATGTCAATAATAATTGCGGCTCTTGGTATTTTAAATAATATAATAATAGGATTTTTACAAAGAAAGAGGGAACTTGCAGTATTAACATCTATAGGAATGTCTAATGGAAGAAGAAATTTAATGCTTGTGTTTGAATCAATATTATCTGTAATGTGGTCATTTGTAATAACCATGCCATTATGTATATTAATAATGAAACTTGTAAGTAGATTTTCAAATGTAATAAAATTACCTTTAGAAGCTAAAATGGACTTTAGCATTGTACCACAATACTTAATTGGAACATTAATAATTATTTTAATTGCTACATTACCAGTAATATTTAAAAATAGAAAGCTATCAATAATAAGTGAATTAAAATATGAATAATTGGGGGAAAAGCATATGAGTATAATAAGTGTTAAAAATTTAAATAAATCATTTCAAGTGGGAAAAGAAAAAGTACATGTATTAAAGGATATAAATTTAGAAATACAAAAAGGAGAGTTTATATCAATAATGGGACCTTCTGGTGGAGGTAAATCTACATTACTTTATCTTTTAGGTGGTCTTGATAAGCCTACATCAGGTAAGGTTATACTTGATAATAAAGATTTAGGCAAAATAAAGCAAAAGGAAATGAGCAAAATAAGAAGAACTAAAGTAGGTTTTGTATTTCAATTTTATAATTTGGTACCTAATTTGTCAGTAGAAGATAATATAATGCTTCCTATTATATTAGATGGCAAGAAAGTAAGGGATTATAAAGATAAGCTTGAAGAAATACTTGATATTATAGGAATGAAAGAAAAAAGAAAAATGACTCCAAGAGAACTTTCAGGAGGTCAGCAACAGAGAGTTGCTATAGCAAGGGCTTTAGTTTTTGATCCTGATATAATATTCCTAGATGAACCTATTGGTAATCTAGATTCAAAAACTGGGACAGATATTATGCAATTATTTAAAAAGATTAATAAACAATATGGTAAAACATTAGTTCAAGTAACTCATTCATATGAATCAGCTCTTTATGGAACATCTATTGTAAAACTTATAGACGGACAAATTGTTGGAAGAGAAGAAGTAGTAGATGAAAGCGAAGCATCATAGCAAATAATAAAAGCAGTTTATGATTTTTGTCATAAACTGCTTTTATTTGCTTAATAGCATTTAACAATAAGATTAATAAGATTTTACAATTGCTTGTATATGAATTTTACATTATTTTATTATCATAATCTTGTAAGAGGGGTGAGGAAGATGCCAGGAAAAACCTTTTTATCAACTATAATTGTTGCGTTTATTGCTGCATTGTTATTTATATGTATTCTCAATATTATATGTGGCAAAAGCAATTCAGAAAACAGTGGTATAGCAATTGGGAGAGAAGTTACTTTTTCAAACTGTAGTTTTACGAAGTAGAATTATCTTTTAATAATAGATAGTTCTATTTTTATTTATTAATTTAAAAATAATATTAATAAATAAAATTATTTAATATTATTAGAAATTTTGACAAAAATATTTAAGAGTATAGGTATATAATATATAATTACTATATATACAAAAAATGGGGTGATAACTTTGGAGTTTAATTTATTTCTTTGTGCAATAGTAATATTAAGTTGTATACTTGCTAATAAGTTTTCATATAAATTTGGAGTACCTTCATTAGTATTATTTATGATAATAGGTATGATATTTGGAGCAGATGGAATATTTAAGATAAATTATGATAATTATGATATTACAGAAAAAGTTTGTTCAATAGCACTTATATTTATAATGTTTTATAGTGGATTTTGTACTAAGTGGAAAGTGGCAAAAAGTGTTGCTAAAGAATCAATACTTTTATCTACTTTAGGTGTTTTTGGTACTGCATTTCTTGTATTCTTATTTTGCCATTATGTTTTATCTTTTAGCTATATAGAATCATTTTTAATAGGAGCAGTATTAAGTCCTACCGATGCAGCATCTGTATTTTCTATACTTAGATCAAAAAAATTGAACTTAAAAGATAACACAGCATCCATTTTAGAACTTGAAAGTGGAAGTAATGATCCTATAGCTTATATGCTTGTGATAATTGGATTAAGTTTTTTAAACAATGATAGTAATATTTCTATTTTACCTTTAATATTTAAGCAGATTTTCTTTGGTATATTAATAGGAATAGTAATTGCCATAATGAGCATTTATGTAATGAAAAGGGTAAAAAGAATTAATGATGAATTAGATAGTATATTTGTTATAGCTATAGCATTAATGTCTTTTGCTTTGTCTGTGATGATAGATGGAAATGGATATTTAAGCGTTTATATTACAGGAATATTGCTAGGAAACAGTTCTATAGGTAATAAGATAAATTTAGTTCATTTTTTTGACGGAATTACAGGCTTATCTCAGATATTAATATTTTTCTTGTTAGGATTACTTGCAAATCCTCATGAGATACCAGGAATTTTTTTAATAGGAGTTTATATTTGTATATTTTTAACATTAATAGCAAGACCAGCAGTAGTATTTGTTATATTAAAAATATTTAAATGTAGTAATGATAAATGTATGCTTGTATCGTGGTCTGGACTTAGAGGTGCATCATCTATTGTTTTTTCAATTATGATAATAGCAAGTAATACATCTATTCAAAACAATATATATCATATAGTTTTGTTAGTTGCATTTATGTCAGTTCTAATTCAAGGATCTCTTTTATCATTGGTTGCTTCTAAATTGAATATGGTGGATGAAAAATTTGATATTAGAAAAACATTTAACGACTATCAAGAAGAATCAGATATGACATTAATGAGGGTGTTTATTCCTAATGGACATCATTGGCAAAATAAAACTTTACAAGAAATACAATTACCAAAAGATTCATTAGCTTTGATGATAAAGAGAGGCGATGAAAATATTATCCCAAGAGGTAGAAGTAAGATAAAAGAAAATGATATAGTTGTTATTTATAATAGCAATAAAAAAGTTGCAAGCTAAGTTTTATATTAGCTGCAACTTTTTATATAAATATATATTAATTTGCTAATAATGTATATGCACCTAAAGCAATAAAAGTTAAAAGAGCAGTTACAGCAAAAATCATATTAAACATCTCCTTTCTAAAAATTCCTTTTGTCTTTTCTTATGATAATAGTATATATTGAAAAAAATTATTCCTAAATATTATTTAAGTAATAGTTTAATTTAATTATGATTTCTTTTACTTTAAATTTAGTTTAAAATAAGGTAATGAATTCCATGAGCTTTACATGTAATTAAGATTTTTTAGCAAAACAAAAAGATGCAGATAATGAGGAGAATCTGCATCTTTTCTTAGGGGATAAATAAAATATGAGAAACATTTTTTAAATATTTACTAGGGGGAGTAAGTATTTAAATGTATTTTTGTTTCTGTCTATGATTATATTATTAAACAGTTTGCTTAAATCTACCTTAAAATATATATTAGATTTAAAAAAAAGTGAAAGTATATAAAAAATAGAAAAATTAGCACTCACCACTTGACAGTGCTAATAAAGAGTGTTATAACATAGTTAAGAACAAAGGAAGGGAACAATAAAAAGGATAGAAAATCCTGTGAAGTTCTTGAAACATCCCTGTTCCAAAAAAAACAAGGTAAACAATATATGTTTATGAAAAGGAGAGATGACTTATGTTAATGCCTAGTATTTTTGGAGAAAATTTGTTTGATGATTTCTTTAATGATTTCCCATTCTACGAAGATAAAGATATGAAGAATGTAGAAAAGAAATTATATGGAAAGAAAGCTAATAGAATTATGAAAACTGATATTAAAGAAAAAGAAGATGGCTATGAAATAGAGATGGATCTACCAGGATTCACAAAAGAAGAAATTAAGGCTAGTCTTGAAAATGGATATTTAACTATCAGTGCAGCAAAAGGTCTAGATAAGGACGAAAAAGAAAAGGATAGTGGTCATTATATTAGAAAGGAACGTTATACAGGAGCATGTGAAAGAAGCTTTTATGTAGGAGATGCCTTAAAAGAAGAAGATATTAAAGGTGAATTTAAACATGGTATCTTGAAATTATTTGTTCCTAAGAAAGAAGCAAAACCAGAAGTAGAAAATAAGAAATATATTGCCATTGAAGGATAATGACATATAAGTAAAAAAGAAAAGAGGCGATAAATATGTCAGATAAAAATCCAAAGCATCCTTTAAAGAAAAAACAAGCAAAGGCAAAAGCTAAAAAGAAAAATATTTATGAATAATATACAAATAAAAAAATTGCGAACTCAGCATTTAAGCTAGTTCGCAATTTTTTTTATTAAAATTCTGATTGACCTGTTGTTCTTGGGAATGGAAGAACGTCTCTTATGTTAGACATACCAGTTATATACATAATAAGTCTTTCAAAACCAAGACCAAATCCAGCATGTTTTGTTTCTCCGTATTTTCTAAGTTCTAGATACCACCAATAATCCTCTTCTTTAAGTCCAAGTTCAGCCATTCTTTTCTTTAATACATCAAGTCTCTCTTCTCTTTGGCTTCCTCCAATAATCTCTCCTATTCCTGGAACTAAACAGTCTGCTGCAGCAACAGTTTTATTGTCATCATTTATTCTCATGTAGAATGCTTTAATATCCTTTGGATAGTCAGTAACAAATACTGGCTTTTTAAAGTGTTCTTCAGTTAAGTATCTTTCGTGTTCAGTTTGAAGGTCTATACCCCATTCAACTGGATAGTCAAAATCTTTTTTAGCTTTCTTTAATATTTCAACAGCTTCTGTATAAGTAACTCTTCCAAAATCTGAAGATACAACATGATTTAGTCTGTCAAGTAAGCCCTTATCAACAAATTTATTGAAAAATTCCATTTCTTCTGGGCATTCATTCATAACGTATTTTATAACATACTTTAACATTGCTTCTGCAAGATCCATATCATCTGCAAGGTCTGCAAATGCAATTTCAGGTTCAACCATCCAGAATTCAGCAGCATGTCTAGCTGTATTTGAATTTTCTGCTCTAAATGTTGGACCAAATGTGTATACATTTCTAAAAGCTAATGCAAAACATTCAGCATTTAATTGACCTGATACAGTAAGATTTGTTTCCTTACCAAAGAAATCTTGTTTGTAATCAATATTTCCATCTTCTGTAGTTGGGGCATTATTAAGAGGTAAAGTTGTTACTTGGAACATTTCACCTGCACCTTCACAGTCACTTCCTGTAAGTATTGGAGTATTTGTATATACAAAACCTTGATCTTGGAAGAACTTATGTATAGCATAAGCAGCTACTGAACGAACTCTAAATGTAGCGGAAAAAGCATTACTTCTAGGTCTTAAATGAGCTATAGTTCTTAAGTATTCAAAAGTATGTCTTTTCTTTTGAAGAGGATAATCAGAATCTGAATTTCCTTCTAATATAACTTCTTTTGCTTGAATTTCAAAGGGTTGTTTAGCTTCTGGTGTTTCAACTAAAGTACCTATTACAGTTATAGATGAACTTATAGCAAGTTTTGATATTTCTTTAAAATTTGAAAGTTCATTACCAAATACAACTTGAATGTTTTTAAAGAAAGAACCATCATTAACTTCAATAAAACCAAATGCATTAGAAGCTCTTAAAGTTCTTACCCAACCAGATATTCTTACTTCTTTTGATACATATTTTTCTGTTTCTCTAAATATAGATTTTACTAATATAGATTTTTCCATTAATTTACCTCCATTTACAGATATAAAATTTATTACTTAAATAAAAAATCATTCATCCTATAAAAAGGACGAATGATATATATTCGCGGTACCACCTAATTTGCTAAAAAGCCACTTAAACAGGCATTTATTAAATGCCCTATAACTTAACGCGTCAATTACGTCTAAGCCTACTAATTAAAATATTAACTTTCGGTTAGAAACTCAAAGATGTTTTTCAGAATAGACTTTGTATAAGGCTTACACCATCCCTTATTCGCTAAGACGTAGTTCTAAACTTACTCTTCTTATCATAGTTTATAAAATATAACATTAATTCGATTTTACAATACTTTTAGCGCAAATGCAACTGTTTCATCATATACTAATACATATATTTTTTTGGGAGGATTAAATGAAAGGTCAAAAAATTTTAAATAAGAAATTACAAAAAGTAAACATATTGAAAGGCAGGCTTGTATCAAGGGATGAGAATACTAGTAAAGAAGATATTGTAGAAGACATTAAGGAAGCAGTAGAAGATATAGAATTAGTATTAGAAGATATTAACGAAGAAGATAATGAAGAAGGTGATATGAAAGATTGATATAAGAAGGCATCCAAAGTGTTTTGGATGCCATATTTTTAAAAGTGAAAAAAGCACTTACAAAATCAAGTATAAGTATAGGTGTACTTGAAGAACTTTTACTAAAGAATACACATACAGCTAATATACTAAATATAAGTGATATTAAAGAAAGGATTGTTATACATAGAATTTTGCCCATTATTGTTAACATAAGAATTGTTGTACATTTTAATATTCCTGACCTTCTTCAAAGCTTCTTATAAGTGAAGATGGGAAATTTAACATTTCCATATCCTTAATTATTTTTTTGACTTCATAGGAAACTTGCCTTATTTGAGGAGTTACTTTTCCTAAAGGATCAATGTCTAATAAACAGTAAGTAGAATTAGGAGATCCTATTTTTGGTTTGCCTACACTTCCACAATTTATAAATAATTTATTCCCAAATTGTTTTACAGCAGGTATATGGGTGTGTGCACAAATTAAAATATCTTCTTTTAAATCAGCCATAACTTGTTTTGTGTTTTCTTCATTTTCAAATAAGTATTCATTTATTTTATTTGGACTGCCATGTACAAATTTTATACTTTTTTTATTAAAATTTAATGTTAAATTTTCTGGAAGACCATTTAAATAATATTTATTAGCTGCTCTAAGTTCAGCTACAGTCCATGGAAGAGTAAATGAATTTATATCTGTTTGTCTTATATAAGAAAAATCATTATCTACTACAGAAGCATCATAATTTCCTTTTAAACATAATACATTTTTTCTTTTTATATATGAAATTGTTTCATTAGGATGAGGCCCATAACCTACTAAATCTCCTAAACATACAATTAAATCTGCTTTTTGGTCATCAATGTCATCAAAAACATTCATTAAAGCATAAACATTGCTATGAATATCTGAAATGATTGCTATTTTCATAAGTATACACCACCATTTTGTTAAATATTTATATAATTTTGTAAAAAAGAAAGGTATGTTTAAAAGAAAAACATACCTTTTAAGCTATTTTTGTAGAAGTTTTTCTCCAACTAATACAACATCACCAGCACCAACAGTTAATACAACATCACCTGTTTGGATTTTTGATTTTAAGTAATTACAAGCTTCATCGTGTGAATGTACATTTGTACATTTATATCCTTTATTTCTTATTGCATCTCCAAGTTCATCAGAAGATACAAGACCTGTGTCTTTTTCTCTTGCAGCATATATATCCATTAGTATAAGTTCATCGCAATCTTTAAAGGCTTCACTAAATTCAGTAAATAATGCTTTTGTTCTTGTATAAGTATGTGGTTGGAATACACAGTATACTTTTTTATGTGGAATTTTTGAAGCAGTACTTAAAGTTGCTTTAATTTCAGTTGGATGATGTGCATAATCATCTATTACTGTAATTCCATTTATTTCGCCCTTATATTCAAATCTTTTGTGAGCACCCTTACATTTTTTAAGACCATTTATAATCTTATCATTTGGAACATTGAATATTAAAGCTACTGCAATTGCTGCTAATGCATTTAAAATATTATGCTTTCCAGGGTTATTTAATGTTATGTTAAATAATTTTGTGCCTTTTTCACAAACAGTAAATGTTGCACAACCTTTATTATTGTAAGAAATGTCTGTTGCTGTTAAATCTTCGTTAGTAAAACCATAACTTATAGTATTACATGAAGCTTCGTCTAGTATTTTTTTTACTCTTTTATCTTCTCCATAACCTACTAGGTATCCATCATTTGGAACAAGTTTTGAAAATTTAGTAAAAGTATCATTTATATCATTAATATCCTTGTAATAATCTAGATGATCAGCATCTATATTAAGTATTACTCCAACATATGGGAAGAATTTTAAAAATGAGGCCTTGTATTCACATGCTTCAGTGATAAAGTAATCACTTTTTCCAATTCTATAATTACCACCTATTAAATCAAGTTCTCCACCAACAAGTATAGTAGGATCAAGATTACCTTCTAGTGTTATGCTAGAAAGCATAGATGTACATGTTGTTTTACCATGAGTTCCAGATATAGCTACATTATATTTATGACCTTTCATTATAGAACCTAAAAATTCTGCTCTATCCATAAGAATTAGATTCCTTTTTTTGGCTTCTAAAATTTCAGGATTATCTGAAGGAATTGCTGCAGTATAAACTACTAAATCTACATCTTTTAAATTTTCAGCACTATGTCCTATGTAAATTTCAGCACCCTTGCTTCTTAAAGTTTCTATTATTTTTGATTCTTTGAAATCTGATCCTGATACTTTGTATCCGTTATTTAAAAGTACAGCAGCAAGACCACTCATACTTATTCCACCAATACCAATAAAATGTATTTTCATGTGTTTATCTTTTAAAAAATCAAATGACAAGCTAAACAACCCCTTTTTATTTTAATAATATACATACCTATAATTATATACATACCTATAATTATATACATTTTTTTAAAAATGAACATAGAATATAGGAAAAAAACATTGAATAATTGTTTATTTATTTCTAAGAATATATAATAAATAATGAACGTTAAAAGCCAAATAGTTATTTAATGTTTGTCAAATATTAAAAGTAGGTGAAATAAATGAATAAGTTAACTAGGAATAGCAGAATAGTCGCTATAACTAAAATACTTATGGAAAATCCAAATAAGATAATGGGGCTTAATTATTTTTCCAATTTGCTAAATGCAGCTAAATCTACAATTAGTGAAGATTTAATTATTATAAGAGCATCTTTAGATAGGTTAAGAATGGGTAAAATAGAAACTATAACAGGAGCTGCTGGGGGAGTTAAATATGTCCCAGTTATAGATAAAGACAAGAGCTTAGAATTTGCAAAAGAACTTTGCAATACATTAAGTGATGGTTCAAGAATCATTGCCGGAAATTATATATATATGACAGACATTATGTATAGTCCTTCTATAATAAACAAGGCTGGAATTATTCTTTCTTCATATTTTAAGGATATAGATGTAGATTATGTTATTACAGTTGAAACTAAAGGCATCCCTCTTGCATACGAAGTGGCAAAAAACCTAGGAGTTGAACTTGTAATTGCAAGAAGATCTGCAATGGTAACGGAAGGTTCTACAGTTACTATTAATTATGTATCTGGTACAAATGGAAGACTGCAACAAATGTCTTTGGCTAAAAAGTCTATGAAACCTAAAACAAAAAGTATTTTTATAGATGACTTTTTAAAAGGTGGGGGAACAGCTCAAGGTATAAAAGAACTTCTTATGGAGTTCGATTGTGAACTTGTTGGAATTGGAGTTTTAGTTGAAAGTAATGAAGTACATGAAAAACTTATAGATGAATATATTTCCATTATAGAAGTTAATTCTGTAAAATATGAAACATTAAGCAAAAAATGTGAAATTAAAATGCATCCTTCAAAGTACTTTAATTAACTTATAAAAAAATACAAAAAAGATAAAAAAATAAGATAAAATGATATAAAATATAAAAAAATGTTATAATTCTAAAATTTTTCTAAGGAAAAAGAAGGATTATGGAAAGTAGTGGAGAATAAATAAAATATAAACAACTGGAGGTGTAGTGAAATGCAAATCACAGACGTTAGAATTAGAAAAATTGCTACTGACGGAAAAATGAAAGCCATAGTATCTGTTACTTTCGATAATGAATTCGTAGTGCATGATATTAAAGTTATAGAAGGACAAAATGGATTATTCATTGCAATGCCAAGTAGAAAAACACCAGATGGAGAGTTTAAGGATATAGCTCATCCTATCAACACAGAAACAAGAGAGAAAATTCAAACTTCAATTTTAGAAGCTTATGAAAAAGCAAAAGTTGAAGATACAGAAAATGAATCTGTAACTGAATAATCTTGAATAATCAAAAAAATGAAGGGATAATTTTCCCTTTATTTTTTTGCCTAATTTAAAAGTAAGCACATTGTTTCTATTGATTGATTTGTAAAAATAATTTTTTATTAATAAAAATTAGGAGGAAAGGTTGAAATGAAATGCGCTATCAAATATAATATAGTAGGTATGACTAAATTTTGTGTTAAAATTTGTAATAGTTTGTTTAAAATTTAGAATATAATATTTTAAAAATTAATAGAGGTGGTATTGTGTATAGATGTGCACTAATATTGGCAGCAGGTCAAGGTAAGAGAATTAAATCTGATATACCAAAGGTACTACATAAAGTGTGTGGTAAAGAGATGGTTAATCATGTTATTGATAACATTAGAAAAGCTGGTATAAATGATATTAATGTAATTATAGGTAAAGGTGCTGAACTTGTCAAAGAAGGAACAAAAGATAGAAATGTAACTTATTCAGTGCAAAAAGAGCAACTTGGAACAGGTGATGCAGTAAAGGCTGCCAAAGAATTCTTAAAAGGTAAAGATGGTGTAGTAGCTGTTTTTACAGGAGATTCTCCACTTACAAAAGTTGATACAATAGAAAAATTATTTAATGAACATGAACAAAAGAAAAATTCAGCAACTCTTATGTCTGCATATGTTGATGATCCTACTGGATATGGAAGAATCGTAAGATCAGGAGACGAAGTTATAAAGATAGTAGAACATAAAGATTGTACAGAGGAAGAACTTAAAATAAACGAAATGAATGCAGGAATGTATTGTTTCAATATAAATGAGTTATTATTAGCATTAGATGAATTATCAAATAATAATGCTCAAGGAGAATATTATTTAACAGATGTTATTGGCATCTTAAAATCAAAAAATAAAAGAGTTGGTTCTTTAGTAACAGATTATGAAGATACTATAGGAGTAAATTCAAGGGCACAACTAGCAGAAGCTGAATGTATTTTAAGAAAAAGAATTAATAACAAGCATTTAGATAATGGAGTTACAATAATTGATCCTCAAAATACATACATTGGCATAGATGTTGAAATAGGAAAAGATACTATAGTATATCCAGGCAATATATTAGAAGGAAATACCAAGATAGGTTCAAATTGTATTTTGTACCAAAATTCAAGAATAAAAGATAGCATAATAGAAGATGGTACAGATGTTCAATCTTCAGTTATATTAGATAGTAAAATAGGGAAAAATACTACAGTTGGTCCTTTTGCATATATTAGACCAGAAACAACAATAGGAAATAATGCTAGAATAGGTGACTTTGTAGAAATTAAAAAATCTACTATAGGAAATGGAACAAAAGTTTCTCATTTGACATATATAGGAGATGCTACAGTTGGTGAAGAATGTAACTTTGGATGTGGTACTGTAGTTGTTAATTATGATGGAAAAGTTAAAAATAAGACTATTATAGGAAATCATAGTTTTATTGGGTGTAATACTAATTTAGTATCACCAGTAGAAGTTAAAGATAATACCTATATAGCAGCAGGCTCAACAATTACACAGGAAGTTCCAGAAGGCAATTTATCAATAGCTAGAGCAAAACAAAGAAATATTCCTGGTTGGGTTGAAAAAAAGGGTTTAATGAAATAATTTATATATACTAAAATTATACCAAAAGACTAAAATTATTTTACAAAAATCGATTAAGCAATTAAATTATTGCTTAATCATTGAAAAATTTAAGGAGGTCCTTATATTTATGTTAAGTCATGGAAAAAGTATAAAGATTTTTACTGGTAATTCCAATCCTTCCTTAGCAAATGAAATTGCTGAGATTTTAGGCGTTCCAGTAGGAGATGCTACAGTATCTACATTTAGCGATGGTGAAATATCTGTTAATATTAAAGAAACTGTAAGAGGTACAGATGTATTTATAATACAATCTACTAATTCTCCAGTAAACAATAATTTAATGGAATTGTTAATTATGATAGATGCTTTTAAGAGAGCATCAGCAGGAAGAATAACAGCTGTTATACCATATTATGGTTATGCAAGACAGGATAGAAAGGCAAAATCAAGAGATCCAATTACTGCAAAATTAGTAGCAGACTTATTAACATCAGCAGGTGCAGACAGAGTTTTAACAATGGATTTGCATGCAGCACAAATCCAAGGATATTTTAATATACCAGTTGATCATTTATTAGGATCTCCAATACTTGCTGAACATTTCAAACAAAAGGGATTAGCTGATCAAGATGATGTAGTAGTAGTTTCACCAGACTTAGGTAGCGTTACAAGAGCAAGAAAATTTGCAGATAGATTAAATGCTCCAATTGCTATTATAGATAAGAGAAGACCAAAACCAAATGTTTCAGAAATTATGAATATAATTGGTGAAGTAAAAGGAAAGAGATGTATATTAATTGATGATATGATTGATACTGCAGGAACTATAACAAATGCAGCAAATGCATTAAAAGATTTAGGAGCTACTGCTGTATATGCAGGATGTACTCATGGAGTACTTTCAGGACCAGCTCTTGAAAGAATTAATAGTTCTGCCATAGAAGATTTAGCAGTTCTTAATACTATTCCTTTACCAGAAGGTGCTGATTTAAGTAAGTTTACATCAATTTCTGTTGCTCCACTATTTGCAGAAGCAATAAGAAGAATTTATGATGATGAACCTATAAGTAAATTATTTGAAGTTTAATTTACATATTAAAAAGAGAGCCTTGCTTACTTTGTGAGGCTCTTTTTTGCAATATGACTTTATAAAGGTGAATAATTTGTAACATTTCTATTAAAGTATATAAATAAAATAAAAAAAGTGTTAAATTTATATTATAGACGTTAAAAGGGGTGTAAAAAGATGGAAGGAAATTTAGGAAAGGTTCTAATAGTAGATGACGATACAAATATAGCAGAAGTAATTAACATGTATTTACAGAGCTCAGGATATGATACTAAAGTGGTAAATGATGGAAGGGCTGCTGAAGATGCTTTTGGGGAGTATAAGCCTGATTTAGTATTGTTAGATGTAATGCTACCTAATATTGACGGAGTAGATGTATTGAAATGGATTAGAAAGGAAGGCACTACACCTGTAATCATGCTTACAGCAAAAGGAGATACTTTTGACAAAGTTTTAGCATTAGAACTCGGGGCTGATGATTATGTTGTAAAACCTTTTGAACCAAAGGAGTTACTTGCTAGAGTTAAAGCTGTAATGAGAAGGTATACAGTCGATACAACAAGTAAGGAGGTATTGCATTATAGTGATTTAGTGATAGATGCAAACTCTTACAATGTTATTTATAAAGGTAAAGAAATTAAGATGCCACCAAAGGAATTTGAATTAGTATATTATTTGGCTTGCAATAAAAATAAAGTATTTACTAGAGAACAACTTTTATGTGAAGTATGGGGATATGATTACCCAGGAGATTCAAGAACTGTAGATGTTCATGTAAAAAGACTTAGAGAAAAATTAACAGGTGGGGAAAACTGGCAAATTGAAACTGTTTGGGGAGTAGGCTATAAATTTGAGGTGAGATAAAATGAAAAAAGGCAGCTTAGTTAATAAGCTTATAATTGTATTTTCAGGTATCTTAGCTGTTATTTTAATTATTCTCGCAGTAGTGCTATCATTTTGGTTTAGAACATATTTTGAAAATGAGCAAAAGGAAGAATTAAATAGTCAATGTGTAAATATTTCTTTTGTAGCAAAAACATACCTTGATTCTTCAGATAATGGTGATTTTAAAAAGTTACAAGAAACCATAACATATATTGCTAATGATTGTAATTATGATATTATAGTGGTAGATTCTAATGAATTTGCCTATGCATCATCAAATAATTATTTAGGTGATAAGGTTATAGATATTTCATTGTCTGATGATGATAAGGATACATTAAAAAAAGGTAACCCTCTTCAAAATGTTAAACTTGAAAAAATTAATAGTGATAGAGGGGCCTATATAAAACCTATTATTGATGGTGATGATTATAGAGGTGCAATTATTATTTTTGCATCAGATGAAAACATTCAAAGTGCTCTTACAAGAGTTAATGAAATTATATGGATATCAGTTTTGGTAGCGGTTATATTATCTGCTATTGTTATTTCATATGTGGCTAAGAAACTTATTATAGAGCCTATAAATGAAATTAATGTTGCAGCAGAAAAGTTAGCTAAAGGTGATGTTGATAAAAAAGTTGTTATTAATTCAAAGGATGAAATAGGGGAACTTGCACAATCATTTAATATGATGGCAGAATCACTAGAAAAAGTAGATAAAAATAGAAGAGAATTTATATCTAATGTATCACATGAACTAAGATCTCCAATAACATCTATTAATGGATTTATTTCTGGAATTTTAGATGGAGTAATTCAAAAAGATAAAGAAGATTATTATTTAAAAATAGTTCATGATGAAATAAGTAGGTTATCAAGACTTGTTAATGATTTATTAGATATTTCTGCTATGGAAGCAGGAAAATTTAAGCTAAGTAAATCTGAAATGGATATAAATGCTGTTATTAAATTATGCCTTGCAAATTTAGAAGGTAAAATTGCAGGTAAGGATTTGCATGTTGAAGTTTTGCTTGAAAATAAACATCAATTTGTATTTGCCGATATGGATAGAATTATACAAGTAGTTACAAATCTTTTAGATAATGCAGTTAAATATACCGATGAAGGTGGATTTATAAAAGTCAATACAAAAGTTAAGGCTAATAAAGTTTATGTTAGTATTCTTAATAATGGAAATAAAATGTCTGAAGAACAAATAATAAGAATATGGGATAGATTTTATAAATCAGATAAGTCGCGTACTAACAAAGAAAGTACAGGGCTAGGATTGCCAATAGTTAGACTTATTTTAACGCAACATGGAGAGGATATTTGGGTTAAAAATGTAAAAGATGGGGTGGAATTTACATTTACATTAACAATTGTATGATATAGTCCGGAGGTATTCAAGTTATGAGAATAGGACATAAGTTTAATAGAAACAACAAAAACAATAACCCTAACATGAGAATAAAGATAAAAAGAAGATATAGATATTTTAAAATGCGTAATATAGTTATGATATTATGTCTTGTAACAATATCGTTAATGAGTGGTGCAATAGGAGCAGAATTTATTGTAGATAGATATCTAAAAGATATTAATATATCAAACAATGTTGTTGATCATAAGAGTTATGGAGAAAATAATAAATATTCCAATATATTATCTAAAATATCTAAATCATTAGTTACAGTGTCAAATAGTCCTGAAAATCTTCAAAAATCTCAGTATGATGATTCTAATTTTACTGGGGTAGTTGTAGATGGAAAGGGCTATATTTTGACTAATTATTCTACTATTCAATCATTTGAAAAAATATATATAAAAATACCATCGCAAGGTGCTCCTGCCATGGAAGCAGAAATAGTAGGAAAAGACATAGGTGCAGATATAGCAGTGCTTAAAATCAATTACAGCAATTTAGAACCAATTGAAATAGAGCAGGATGATGGAATTAAGATGGGAGATAGTATACTAGTTGCTGGAAATGTTTATGGAAGGGATTATGCAACTATATGCACTAGTGGTATAATAACTACTGTTGAAAAGCAGAAATTAGAAGAAGTAGAATATACTTTTTTACAAACAAATGCAATAATAAATGAATTGAATACTGGTGGCCCTATTTGTAATATGGATGGTAAACTTGTAGGCTTTGCCAGCAAGAGTTTAACTGACAAGTATGATAAGCAAAATTTATTTTATGGAGTTAGTGCAATAAATATAAAAAATGTAATAAATAATATAATCGGACTTAAGTCTACCCTTGGAATAATGGGTAAGGAAATTGAGATAGATTCTTCAATTACTGGATTATATGTTGAATCGGTAATTCAAGATGGTTATGCAGCTAAAGCTGGCATAAAGTCAAGTGATATTATTATAAGCATAGATGATAAAAAAGTAAAGAATAATAGTGATTTATATGAGGCTGTTAAGGATAAAAAGGTGGGAGACAGTGTTGTTTGTGTTATACTAAGAAATAGGCAACAGATTGAAATTAATATAGATTTTTAAGTAAGGAGTTAGCGAAAATGATTCTCATAGTTGGACTTGGTAATCCAGGTCAAGAATATAGGAATACGAGACACAATATCGGTTTTAATTGTGTTAATTGTATTGCTGAAAAGTATAATATTAGTATAAATAGGGAAAAATTTAAGGGTGAATATGGTGAAGGAATTATAAAAGGTGAAAAAGTTATGATTCTTAGGCCGTTAACTTTTATGAATCTTAGTGGTGAAAGTGTAAAAGCTGTTATGGATTTTTATAAGCTTTCTAATAAGGATATAATAGTTATTTATGATGATATAAGTCTTCCTATTGGAAGGCTTAGAATTAGAGAAAAAGGTAGCGCTGGTGGTCACAACGGCATTAAAAATATAATATTAAATTTAGGAAATGATGAATTTTCAAGGATAAAGGTTGGTGTTGGGCAACCTAAAGGAGATTTGGTAAGTCATGTATTAGGTAAATTTCCAAAAGAAGAATTTGAAATATTAGATGATGTTCTTGATACAGTTGTTTCTGCAACAGAGACAATTATTGAATCAGGAACAAAGGATGCTATGAATAAGTTTAATGGTTTTATTTCAAGTAAATCTAAAAGTTAAGGACGGTGCATAAAATGAGACTGAAGGGATTGATGGACCCCTTAATTACTAGTGATAAATTTAAATCTATACAATCAAGTATAAACAATAATAAACTTATAGAAGTTAATGGATTGTCGGAACCTGCAAAAAGTTTCCTAATAAGTAGCATATATGATGTACTAAATAAATCTATAGTAATAGTTACTCATAGTGATTTAGAAGCTAAAAATTTATATGAAGATATGAATTTATATATGAGCAATGTATACTATTTCCCAGCGAGGGAAATAGTATTTTATAATATAGATGCTATTTCAGGTGATTTGAGATGGGCTAGATTAAAGATAATTAAAGAAATATTATCAAAAAGAAAAAATATAATAGTAACATCTATAGATGCATTTGCATCAAGATATGCACCTAAAGAATTATTTAAAAAACATACAAAAGTATTAAAAGTTGGTGAGCAAATAGATTTTAGTAATCTTATAAAATTATTGGTTGAGAGTGGTTATGAACGTACAGAAATGACAGAATCAAAAGGAGAATTTTCAGTACGTGGAGGCATATTAGATGTATATCCACCAGATTCTATATATCCATATAGAATAGAATTTTTTGGAGATGAAATAGATTCAATAAGAACATTTAATGCCGAATCTCAAAGAAGTATTGATAACGTAGATAAGATCGAAATATTTCCGGCTAAAGAAGTTATAATAGATGAAAATGCAAAAATATTAGCTAAAGATAATATACAAATTGAACTTAATGAAGTTTTATCTAAATGCAAAGACAAGAATAGAAATAAGAAATTAGAAAATAATATAAGAAAAAATTTAAGTGATCTTGATGAATTTGGTACTTTTCAAATGATAGAAAGTTATTTGCCATTCTTTTATGATAAAGCAAATAGTTTTTTTGACTATTTAAGCAATTATTTTGTTATAGTAGCTGAAAAAGACAGGGCTTTTGGAAAACTTGAAAGTATATATACAGAGTTTAGCCAAAACTATTCTATGTTTTTGGAAAGAGGAGATATATTGCCCGGGCAATTAAATTTGCTCTTTAATGAACAAGAAGTTAAAGATTATTTTGAAGAAAAGACTAATGTAGTATTAACATCATTAATTTCTAATAGTGAAAATTTAAAAACTAATAATAAAGTTTCAATAGATACGAAAGAGTTAAATGGATATCAAGGGCAGCTTGAACTTCTTATTGATGATATAAAGCAAAAGAAAGAATTAGGCTATAAAACAATAATATTATCAGGAACAAGAGTTAGGGGCGAAAGACTTGTAAATACATTAAGAGAAAGAGATATTGAAAGTAGATATAATGATAAAATTGATGAGATTAAACCAAATGAAGTTGTAATAACATTTGGAAATTTGTTAAAAGGTTTTGAATGTAGTGAATTAAAGATATGTGTTATTTCAGATAAGGATGTTTTTGGTGAAGCTAAAAGAAAACTAACTAAGAACAAAAAAAGCAAGAAAAAGGGCATATCAAAAATAAAAAGTTTTGCTGAACTTAAAGTTGGAGATTACGTTGTACATGTTAATCATGGAATTGGAATATACAAAGGTATTAAGCAAATTGATGTGGCTGGACATAAGAGAGATTATTTAGATCTTGAATATGAAAAGGGAGATAAGCTTTATGTACCTGTTGACCAACTTGATATTGTACAAAAATATGTTGGAAGTGAAGGGAAAACTCCAAGAGTAAATAAACTTGGAGGTAATGAATGGAAAAAGGCTAAAGCAAAGGTTAAAAGATCAATAAATGAAATTGCCGAAGACTTAGTAAAATTATATGCTACTAGAGCTTCTATAAAAGGACATAAATTTTCAAAGGATACTCAGTGGCAGAGGCAATTTGAAGATGAATTTCCATTTGAAGAAACACCAGATCAACTTTCTTCATTAGAAGAAATAAAGAAGGATATGGAATCTACAAAAGTAATGGATAGATTATTATGTGGTGATGTTGGATATGGAAAGACAGAAGTAGCATTAAGGGCAGCTTTTAAGGCTGTTATGGAAGGAAAACAGGTAGCATTTTTAGTGCCAACTACAATTTTAGCAGAACAGCATTACAAGAATGCTAAAAAGAGATTTTCAGATTTTCCTGTTAAAATAGATATGATAAGCAGATTTAGAACTGCTAAGGATCAAAAAGAAACTCTTAAGGCTGTTAAAGAAGGAAATGTTGATATTCTTATAGGAACTCATAGATTAGTATCGAAGGATATTCAATTTAAGGATTTAGGATTGTTAATAGTAGATGAGGAACAGAGGTTTGGAGTAGCACAAAAAGAAAAAATTAAAAATTTAAAGAAGGACGTAGATGTATTAACTTTAAGTGCCACACCAATTCCAAGAACTCTTCACATGTCACTTACTGGAGTAAGAGATATATCAGTAATAGAAACACCACCAGAAGAAAGATATCCTATACAAACATATGTGGTAGAGCAAAATGACCAATTAATAAGGGATGCTATAATTCGTGAAAAATCTAGAAATGGTCAAGTTTACTTTGTATATAATAGAGTAGAAACAATAGACAAAATGGCAAATTATATAAGAGAACTTGTTCCTGAATGTACAGTATCAGTTGTTCATGGACAAATGTCTGAGAGGCAACTAGAAAAGCAGATGCTTTCATTTATGGCAAAAGAATCAGATATACTAGTATGCACAACAATTATTGAAACTGGAATGGATATTCAAAATGTTAATACAATAATAGTTAATGATGCTGATAAGATGGGACTTTCGCAATTATACCAGCTTAGAGGAAGAGTTGGAAGGTCAAATAAAATAGCATATGCATATCTTATGTATACTAAAGATAAAATACTAACAGAAATAGCCGAAAAAAGATTAAAGGCATTAAGAGATTTTACAGAACTTGGTTCTGGATTTAAAATTGCTATGAGAGATTTAGAAATAAGAGGAGCAGGTAATATGGTAGGAGCTTCTCAACATGGACATATGGCTGCAATAGGATATGATCTTTATTGCCGAATGCTTGAAGAAACTATTAAAGCTATTAAAAATAGTGATAGTGAAGTTAAAGAACCAATAGAAACATCTGTGGATTTAAAAATAGATGCATATATTCCATCAGATTATATAAGTGATGAGATTCAAAAAATTGAAGTTTATAAAAAAATAGCATCTATTGAAAATGAAGAAGAATATGAAGATATTAAAGAAGAACTAGAAGACAGATATTCTGTTATACCACCATCTGTATACAATTTAATGGATATTGCTTATTTGAAAAAGGATGCTCAAAAGATAGGAATTGAAGAAATTAAAGAAGATGATTTTGGAATAGCATTTAATTTTGCTGATTCTGAAGTTTATTATATTGAAAGTTTGAAAAAACTTAATAAAAAATATAAAGAACTAGTAGTGTTAAAATTTGGAAATAAACCATCTTTTACAATAAAGAAAAATAAGATTAATAACGAAAAAACACTTAATATAATTAAGGAAGTTTTAGAATATATGGTAGACTAATGTAAAATATTGCATTAAATTTTATATAATGTTTGAATTCTTAGTAAAAAGTTGTTATACTAGTATTTGTGATTAACCTATTAGTAATTAATTAACAAAGTGAGGGAAATATTAATGAATATAAAAAAATATATGTCAGTTGCATTAGTAGGAGTAATGGCACTATCAATAGCAGGGTGTAATATAATTGAAAGAACTCCAGAATCAATTGGAAAAACTGTACTTGCTAAAGTTGATGGAGATAAAATAACAAAAGCAGATTTAGATGAAGAAATGAAAGCTGTACTAGAACAATATAAGTCTTATTATGGTGATGATTATGAAAGTAATGATTCATTAAAGGACACATTAAAAGAAGCTAGACAAAATTATTTAAATTATCTAATAGAAGAAAAGGTATTATTAAAAGCAGCAGATGAATTAGGAGTTACACCATCTGATGGTGATATTGATACATTTGTTCAAGAACAAATGGATAAATATAAAAAATATAATAATGATGATGAAGATCAATTTGAAGAATATCTTGACAGTATAGGATTTACTGTTGATTCATTTAAAGAATATCTTAAAAAGCAATGCATAGTTCAAGCAGCTATAGATAAATGGGTTGAAGATGTAGATGCTACTGATGATGAAATAGAAACATATTATAATGATAATATAGATTCATATAAGGAACAACCAGGAGCTTATGTTACTCATATTTTATTTACTGGTGATAATGCAGAAGCAAATGCTAAAAAAGCTAAAGAATATGCAAAGGATGGTAAGTCTTTAGAAGATATTTCTAAGATGGATGAATTTAAAGATGTTTGTTCTTATGAAGATTTAGGCCATAAAAACTTTGAAAACAGTGGATTAGTTACAGAATTTGAAAATGCATTTAAAGCATTACCAGCTGGTCAAGTATCAGATCCAGTACAAACAAGTTATGGATGGCATATAATTTATAATACAAAAGTTAATACTGAAGAAAAAACTCCAACTCTTGATGAAGTAAAAGATGAAGTAAAGGAAAAGGTATTAAGTACTAAAAAGCAAGACGAATATAATAATAAAATGGAAGAATACAAAGAAAAGTATAAAACTAAAACTTATGAAGATAAGCTTTAATTGACATTTTATAAATTGAAAGAGGATATTTGCTATTGGCAAATATCCTTTTTTACGCTTAAATTTGTCATGGTTATAGTGCATAAAATTTCTAATAAATCAAATAATAATATTGTTAGTTAATTTATTAGGAGGTTTTTTATGAAAGCAACAGGTATTGTTAGAAGAATAGATGATTTAGGAAGGGTAGTTATTCCAAAGGAAATAAGAAGAACTCTAAGAATAAGAGAAGGGGACCCACTTGAAATATTTACAGATAGAGAGGGGGGCATAATTTTAAAAAAGTATTCTCCTATTAGTGAACTTACTAATTTTTCTAAGGAATATGCAGAAAGCCTTCAGCAGGTTATTGGAAATATCATATTAATATGCGATAGGGATGAGTTTATTTCAGCAAGTGGATGTTTAAAAAAGGATTATTTAGAAAGAAAAATAAGTAATGATTTAGAAAATATAATGGATTCTAGAAAAATAGTAAAGTTAACAGGTAGTTCAGAAGTTATATCATTACATAAGGATGATGATGAATATAAAGAAAAGTATTCATCACAAGTAATTTCACCAATTATAGCAAGAGGCGATGCTATAGGAGCTCTTATAATATTATCAAAAGAAGGAAATAGGTTTGGAGATATGGAAATGAAACTTGCAGAAACAGCAACAGCATTTTTAGGTAAGCAAATGGAACAATAAAATTATTGTAATAATACATCTAAATAGAAAATAGTAATAAATATACTATTAAATTTGGAGGTATTAAATGAAAAAACAATCCTTAATAAAAGGTAGTTTGATTTTAGGTATAGCAGGCATAGTAACAAGATTTTTAGGATTATTTTTCAGGTGGCCTCTTATTATGCTTATTGGAGATGAGGGAATAGGATATTATCAAATGTCATATCCTTTATATATGTTTTTTGTTGCTATGGCATCTGGAATACCTATAACTGTTTCAAAATTAATTTCTGAAAATAATGCTATTAATAACATAAAAGGAAATTTTGAGGTTATTAAAGAAACTATAATATTAATGATTATGTTAGGTTTCGGAACATCATTTGTTTTGTTTTTCTTTTCTAAATCAATAATAGTTTTTTTGAATTGGGATAGCAAGGCATATTATTCATTAGTGGGCATTTCTTTTGCACCACTTATTGTATCGTTATTAATGGCATTTAGAGGTTTTTTTCAAGGATTTCAAAGTATGACTTATCCTGCTATATCACAAATTCTTGAACAAATTGGAAGAGTAGTATTTGGAGTGGGTTTAGCAGTTCTATTGCTTCCAAAAGGAATTGAGTATTCTGCAGGAGGAGCAGCTTTTGGTGCAGCTGCAGGTGGATTAATAGCTCTAATATATTTATATTTTAAATATATTAAGGTAAAAAGGCAGTATAAAATAAAAAACATACAATGTAATACTGAAATGTTAGGAAAGATATTAAAAATATCTATTCCTATATCCCTAGGGGCTACTGCAAGCAGTATTATGAATTTAATGGATTCAATACTAGTGCCTAACAATCTTATTAAGGCAGGATTAAGTAGCAAAAATGCCACTATTTTATATGCTCAATTAACAGGCAAAGCATCTGTAATTATAAACATTCCATTTACTCTATCTATTGCAATTTGCACATCATTATTACCAATAATAGCTGAATTATTTGTATTAAAGAAAAGAGATCAATTAAGAAAAAAGGTCAATACTGCCATTAAAATATCACAGATAATATCAATTCCTTGTACGCTAGGATTATTTTTCTTGGCTTCTCCGATAATGAATCTTATATTCCCAGGAAGGGCTGATGGAGCTGATATTTTAAAATATTTATCAATTGTAATTCCTTTTATTGTTGTGACACAAGTTACTACATCAATATTACAAGGAATAGGAAGGTATATTTCGCCTGTAATTAATTTGATTATTGGGTGTATTATAAAGATGATTTTAACAATTGTCTTAGTTAGGCAAAGTAATATTAATATATATGGAGCAGTTATAGCTACAATAGTTGCATATGTTATAGTTGCAATTCTCAATGTAATAAGAATCAAAAGAAAAATAAACATTAGAATAGATATATTCAACAATTTTATTAAACCATTATTTGCATCAGTTATTATGATAATTACAGTATTAATATGCTATATGCAATTATATACTTACACTGGTAGTAATGGTATAGCGTGTTTATTGTCCATATCAATAGGTGGTATAATATATATACTTGCCATTGTAGTATTAAAAATTTTTTCAATTAAAGAGATTAAAAGTAAGATGGATAGTTAATAAGATGAAAGGTTAGATAATTGTGATAAAGATAGTAGGTTTAGGAAATGGTAATATTCATAATTTAAGTAATGCAAATATTATGGAATTAAAAAAATGTAATAAGATATATACTAATTTTAATAATGAAATAGTTAATAAAATGATTGAATTTAAACATAAATTTGTTTCATTTTATGAAATAGTAAACAAATTAAATAAAAATATGCCTATAGAAATTTTGACTAAAAATATCATAGATGGAATTTTGCTAAAAAATGAAGATGTGATTTATGGAGTTGCTGGAAATCCTATGTCAGATGATATTTTGGCAGTATATTTAATAAAGGAATGTAAACAAAGAGGTATACCATATAAAGTGTTTTCTGCAGAGAGTTTTTTAGATAATGTTATTACTCAATTTGATGATAATTTGCTTCATGGAGTTAACATTATAAAAGAAAATAATATTAATGAATATATTTTTAATAAAAGAGAAAATACAATAATTACAGGTATTTCAAATATTAATAATTTTAATATTATAATTGGCACTTTAAAAAGGTATTATGGTGAATTTACAAAAGTTTATTATTTTAAAAATGATAATTATAGTGAAAAATCATTAAGAGATATATCCTTTGAATTTAACGGCAATTTTGAGTGTATATATATACCTAAAAAAGCTGACAATAACAAATTGGGACAAACTAGAGATATCTATGATTTATTTAAACTTGTAGAAATATTAAGAGGAGAAAGTGGTTGCCCATGGGATAAAGTTCAAACACACAAAAGCATAGAAAATTCTATGATAGAAGAAGCATATGAAGTGGTAGATGCTATAGAAAAAGAAGATATTAAGGCTTTAGAAGAAGAACTTGGTGATGTTCTTTTTCAAATAGTATTTCATGTATCATTAGAACGTAATAAGCATACATTTGATTTTCAAAGTGTAATAAGTGGTATATACGATAAGATGGTTTATAGGCATCCTCATGTATTTGGAAATGTATCAGCAGATAATGAAGAGGAAGTGTTAAAGAATTGGGACTTATTAAAGAAAAAAGAAAAGTCTCTAGATACCAAAACAGATGAAATAAATGCTGTGGCAAAATACTTACCTTCCCTTATTAGAGCTCAAAAAGTTCAAAAGAAAGTAAGTAAGGTTGGATTTGATTTTGAAGATGCAAAGGAGGCTGCAAATAAAGTTGTTGAAGAGCTTAATGAGGTCATGGATGTATATAATAGTGGTAATGTGGCAAGAATAACTGAAGAGATAGGTGATCTAATATTTTCAGTAGTTAATATTTCTAGAATTTTAAAGATAGATTCAGAAGAAGCTCTTAGAAAAAGTGTAGATAAATTTATAGCTAGGTTTTCTTTTATAGAATCTCAAATTATCAAAGAGGGTAATAATTTTAATAACGTATCTTTAGATTATATGAATGTATTGTGGGAAAAAGCAAAAAAAATAGAAAAATAGCGTCATAAAGAAGGAATTTAATCATTTTTGAAGAATAAGTCTATGTAGTTGCTATAGCCAACATTAATTATGATATAAAAGTGTAGACTACAGGGTAAAGTGGTTATATAATAGGAGAATGTAGGTATAGTACATAATAAAAGTTAGATTTTATAAACTTAATATTAAGGAGGATGTAATAGTGAATAAATCAGAATTAATCACAACTATGTCAGAAAAAAGTAATTTAACAAAAAAAGATGCAGAAGCAGCATTAAAAGCATTTGTAGAAAGTGTTGAAGAAGCATTAGAAAATGGAGAAAAAGTTCAACTAGTAGGATTTGGAACATTCGAAACAAGAGAAAGAGCAGCTAGAACAGGAAGAAATCCTAGAACTAAAGAAGAAATTCAAATACCAGCTTCTACTGTACCAGTATTTAAGGCAGGAAAAGAATTTAAAGAAAAAGTTAATAAGTAATATGAACCCGAGATTGCTCGGGTTCTTTTATAAAAAAATTATTTGCGAGGTTATATGTTATGAGATTAGATAAGTATCTTAAAGTATCAAGAATTATAAAAAGAAGAACAGTGGCTAAAGAAGCTTGTGAAAGTGGACGAGTAATAATTAATGGCAAAGTAGCAAAACCATCTACTGAAGTTAATGAAGATGATATTATTGAAATTTCATTTGCTAATAGAACTATAAAAGCAAAAGTTGTAAATATTTCTGCACATGTTAGAAAAGAAGAAGCTAAAGAGATGTATCTAATTTTAGAAGGAACTGAAGACAAAGAATAAAATTATATTTTACTTCATATATTGTGAATAAAGATATATGGAGGTAGAAATATGGATGAGCTTAAAAAAAGCAGCTTAGAACTTAATGATAGAAAAAAACTTTCACTAACTGGTGTTACAGAGGTTGTTAGTTTTGAAGAAGATAAAATACTTTTAACTACTACCTTAGGGAACCTACATATCAAGGGAAATGATATGAAGATGAATAAATTAGACGTTCAAAATGGTGATGTTATAATAACTGGAACAATAATCTCTATAAGCTATATAGATAAGGAAATTACTAAAAATAAAGAAAGCATATTAAAAAAATTATTTCAGTAGGTAATAAATATGCCATTAGATTTAGAAGTTCAATTTAAAATAATTTTTTATGCAAGTATTTCTGGATTTCTTATGGGGATTTTATTTGATTTTTATAGAATAATTAGAGGTATAAAAATACCTAGAATAATTATTGCCATAGAAGATATTTTATTTTTCATTTTATGCGGGATTATGGTATTTACACTACTATTATATTCAGGATATGCATATTTTGGGTTGTATGTTTATGTATTTATAATCCTTTTTCTAATAATTTATTTTAAATTTATTAGTAGGGTTTTGTATAGATTAATAAGAAGAGTATTAAATATGTTTATATCAGTATTTAGGGTAGCAGTTAAAAATATTTTTTACCCATTAAGATTGTTTTTGTGGAAAATAAACTCAAAAAAATGATATGTGATTAAAAAATTACTTGAATAAAGTTGATATAGTGTTTAAAATGTATTTATAGATTGATTTGGGGTGTTTAGCATGAATAAAAGCATAAGGCTAAAAAAAATAATTTTTTTAGTAATTGCAATTGTTTTTGTGTTTAACCTTGTAAAACAGGGAAAGACTATGAATAGGATTGCAAAGGAAAAACAACAGCAAGAAATTAAACTAGAAAATTTACAACAAGACACTCAAAGATTAAAAGAAGAAAATGATAAAGCGCAAACAGATGAATATCTTGAAAAACTTGCAAGAGAGAAGCTTAGCATGATAAAAAATGGTGAATTCTCAGTTGTTAATAAGACAAGTAAATAAAATTAACAAATTATTTGGTTATAATAATAATAACATATATTTTAGGAATATAAGGAGGAGTCGTTTAAAAATGACCTTAGCGGCAGGAAACATATTAGAAGGAACAGTGGTAAACATAACGAATTTTGGAGCTTTTGTTGAAGTAGAAGGAAAAACAGGATTAGTTCATATTTCAGAAGTTGCAGATTCATTTGTAAAGGACATAAGGGAGCACTTAAAAGAACAAGATAAGGTTAAGGTAAAAGTCTTATCTATTGATGATAATGGAAAAATAAGTTTATCAATTAAACAAGCTAATGTGCACAAAAAATCAGCAAAACCAGCAGAATTTGATTGGAATATTGAAAAAAATAAAACTCAAGCTTCAGCGAATTTTGAAGATAAAATTTCTAAGTTTTTAAAAGATAGTGAAGAAAAAATGCAAGATGTTAAAAGACATCAAGAATTCAAAAGTAAAAATAGCAAAAGCAAATAGTGAATTTTATTAACTAATGACAAAAATTACTATATAATATATGTTGTATAGTAATTTTTTTATGTTAATTTTCATTTTCTTTTAAAAAAATGTTGACAGTATAAAAAAGTTACTATATAATAAATTTTGTCGCTAGTGATAGCATTTAGAACTTGCCGAAGTGGCGGAACTGGCAGACGCACAGGACTTAAAATCCTGCGGTGGTTAAACACCGTACCGGTTCGATTCCGGTCTTCGGCACCAAGTTTCTTTTTGTTTATTTAATAAATATTAAAATTATTTAATATCGCGGGGTGGAGCAGTTGGTAGCTCGTCGGGCTCATAACCCGAAGGTCGTAGGTTCGAGTCCTGCCCCCGCAACCATAATTTGGCGGAATAGCTCAGCTGGCTAGAGCATTCGGTTCATACCCGAAGGGTCGTAGGTTCAAGTCCTATTTCCGCTACCATGTGCCGAAGTGGCGGAACTGGCAGACGCACAGGACTTAAAATCCTGCGGTGGTTAAACACCGTACCGGTTCGATTCCGGTCTTCGGCACCAAAGTTTATTTTGTTAAACACTAGAAACAAAATTAAAATTTAATGACGCGGGGTGGAGCAGTTGGTAGCTCGTCGGGCTCATAACCCGAAGGTCGTAGGTTCGAGTCCTGCCCCCGCAACCATAATTTGGCGGAATAGCTCAGCTGGCTAGAGCATT